>NZ_LR882968.1:0-52993 GCF_904830925.1 Planktothrix pseudagardhii | reverse complement strand
GATAGGAAGCAATGTATCCGAGTTTAACTTGCTCTAAAATTTTAGGGTATTGTCGGATAAGTTCATCGTAACGTTCTGCCGCTGATAGAGATTGAAGAGCAGTGACACGCTCTTGAGCCTCTATATAATAATGTTCAACCATTAAACGTCCTAACTTATTCCAAATTGGATCTTGAGTATAAAGGAATTGGATGTTTTCATAGCTGATAGATAACAATTTACAGTCGGAAACAACCACAATACTTTCAGAAGAGGGCTTGCGAGAAATAAAGCTATAGTAACAACTGATAACTTTTCCCTCAAATCCAAACCAGGATGTTATTTCTTTTCCATCTCTGTAATAGAATGCTCTTACCACTCCTTCTCGAAGAAAATGCAAATAATTTGAAACTTGCCCTTGTTCCAATAAAACCGTATCCTTGGGCAACTCTTGAGGCTTTATCAACTTGCTAAGTTCCCCTTGTTGTTGAGGATTGAGTTTAGTAAATTGGTTGATGGCATTAAAGAATTTTTCGTACATTCTGGAAGTGACTCACAACGGCTTTGCTAGTAGTTTAGCAGTACCTTTTAAACTTTCTGATGTTTAATAGTGCTTCTAGGGATTCATCGGTTAATCTGCCCTACAGGCGACAGTCCTAACCGATTTTTAAACTCCTTCCTCTTCAATGTAAAGTTTTGTAACGAATCAGATAACCGTGGACGCTTCCCCTGAAAAGCAAATAGAGAGAAAGTTAACTGCTTTCACTCCAAAACCCTACATTGGAGATACAAAATGAAAACATTAATTTATTGGTTAATGGGGGATAAAGCGGGTCGGGTATTAATTAGTTCTTGGCATTGGTTATGGGGTTTACCGATACAATCTAGTAACACAATAGCGGTAGAAGTGGCGGCTGAATCCTTAGCTTCGATGCAACAATCGGTGATTCAACTAACACAAACTATATCAACCGTAATGGCAGCCTATCAACGCGCTAAACAGAAATATGAAATTAAAGAAAAAGAATTTTATGCCTTTGAACAACAAGCAGCCATTGCTTATCGTCAAGAAAATGAACAAATGGCTCATTTAGCCATGAGTAAGGCAATTTTAATTGAACAATTGTTACCTGAATTAAAAGCTCAAGTCATACAAGCTGAAAAAGTAGTGATGGCTGCTAAAGATAAGTTAAGCCGAGAACAACAAAAGTTAGAAACCTATAAAGTTCATCTGCAAAATCTTAAAGATGTATCAGAAATTAATGAAGCTTTAGCCGCGATCGCTAAAGCCAATACAGACCTCAAAATAGATGCGGCTTGCGAACAATTTGAAACGGCTAAATCTGCTGTAGAACGAAGAAATTTACAAATTTCTGCTCAAGTTGAACTTTCTGAATCTAGTATTAATCAACTCGAATCTAACCTCACAAAAATGGCGTTAGATGAAGAAATTATTCAGCGTTTGCAACGATTAGCGAGATCAGAATCTAATTAACATTACTTAACAACTATCTAATTAATCAACTCGGAGAAATTATGAGTCAGTCCAAAGGTTCATCGATCAAAAGAAATAGTCCTCCTCCTATTGTTTTTATCCTTGCTTTTCTAGCTTTCTTAGGAGGAAGCTATTGGTTTATTTCTCATCAAAAATCAGATTCTTGGCAACAGCATAATAATGCTCAACTTTCAAATTCTGTGAATAATTCGACAGGAACAGAACGGATGAGCATAGGAAATGGATTGTTAATTTCTGCCGATGCAAGTTCTGAAAAGAAAGCAGGAATTCAAGCCTTTTCTCAAGGTAATTTTGCCCTAGCTGTTAATCAATTTAAAGCATCTCTGCAAAAACGGAAAAATGATCCAGAAACCCTCATTTACCTCAATAATGCTCAAATTGGTAACAAACCTGCTTATAAAATTGCCGTGAGTGTTCCGATTGGGAGTAACTTAAATGTAGCTCAGGAAATTTTGCGAGGAGTTGCACAAGCGCAGGAGCAAATTAATCAGAATGGAGGAATTAATGGTACTCCTTTATTGGTTGAAATTGCTAATGACGAGAATAACCCAGAAATTGCTAAAGAAATCGCCACAAAGTTAGTTCAAGACTCAAACGTTTTAGCCGTCATTGGACATAATGCTAGTGATGCTTCTTTAGAAGCTGCTCCAATTTATCAAAAAAGTCAATTAGTTGCAATTACTCCTACCAGTTCGGCTCAAAATTTAACAGAGATTGGCGATTATATTTTTCGTGCTGTTCCTAATAATCGCTTGGTTGCGGAAAGGTTAGCACGTCAAATTGTTAAAAGCGATCGCAAAACTAAAATCCTGGTTTGTTCTGATGGAAAAGCCAGCGAAAAAATCTATTTTCAAAAGATGTTTATTTCTGCTATTGAAGCGGAAGGTAGTCAAGTTGTTGATACAGTCTGTGATTTTGCCGCTCCAAATTTTAATGCAAATGCTATCGTTTCTGCTGCGGTTGCTAATGGTGCAGAAGGAATTTTACTCAATCCTCATATTGATCGCTTTGATCCTTCAATTGCCATAATTAAAGCCAATAAAGGGCGTTTAACCCTCTATGGCACATCCACATTATATACTTTTAAAACTTTGCAAGAGGGACAAGAAAATGTCAATGGCATGGTGTTAGCCGTCCCTTGGCATCCTGATAGTAGCGTTGATAATTCTTTTGCAGCAAATGCTCAAAACTATTGGGGCGGAACCGTTAATTGGCGCACAGCAATGGCTTATGATGCCACACAAGCAATTATCGCAGGTTTGCACCAAAGTAACACACGGGAAGGTTTAAAACAAGCATTACATAATCCTGAATTAAACGCTCAAGGTGCGAGTGAGATTGTTAAGTTTTCACCTTCAGGAGAACGCTTAGGAGATAGCACATTAGTTCAAGTACAACCCCGTTCATCCGGTTATGAATTTGTGTCGTTACAACAATAATTTTTTAGAGGCGGGTTCAAGACACTCTTCAAAACCCATCAGAAAGTAGATTAAACCTGCCTCATCCCGTTTAGAGAACTGGTCAACTCAAATTAGAGGTTCAAAACATGAAATTAGGTGAAATCTTGCTAAAACGAAAGTTAATTTCTCAACATCAATTAGAAGTGACTTTATTCCAACAACGAACAGACTCTAAAAGAATTGGAGAATTGTTACTCGAAAAAGGTTGTATTTCTGAAAAAGACCTGACTACAGCGTTAAAAGAGCAGCAATGGCGTCATCAAGGATTTTGGGTTATTAATTAATCAATTCTCTTGCAAATCTAATCAAAGTATGGATACTTTCGATGACCAACTCCAAGCCCTCATCATTAAGACCTGTAGCTATCCTAAAGGCAGTTTAGAACGACAGCGAGGACTCAATCAAATTGTGAGTCAAATTCAACAATCTGGCAAACTCTTTAGAGGCGCAAAAACAGCCCACTATGAAGATGCACTGCAACAAACTTGGTTATATTTTTGCCGAAATCTCTGTGAAGCGACAACTGGAGATTGTTATAATCCCAACCAAGCCAGTGTGACAACTTGGCTGAATGCTTACCTCAAAAGGAGACTTCAAGATATTCAACAAAAAATAGCACAGGAACAATTAATTGTGGCAACTTCTCCCTTATCTAATGAAGATGAATGTTTTGATCCCGTCGATAATTTACCCGCACAACCGACTGCACCTCCGATTTTAGAAGAAATTCGAGACTGGTTAGAACAAGAAAAACGTCAACTTAGTCGAATTCATGTGCGTAATCGCCCTGATATTAACTGCTATATTTTGATTCAATATCGCTTACCACCCGAAACTTCTTGGGAAGCATTATCTCAAAAATGGGGTGTCCCGATTCCCACCTTAAGCAATTTCTATCAGCGTGAATGTTTTCCTCGTTTACTTAACTTTGGCAAATCACAAGGTTACTTAGACTAAATCTCAATCTGAGTTCAACTTTCCTTTTATATTTTTTTGACTCTTAGCGAATTATGGCTTCTTCAATCGAACATTTAACCCTAACGATTCCCATTACCCAAGCGGCAATAAATACAGCCGATAAATTTTCCCAAGAACAACCGAATTCTGAAAAAGCAAGACAAGTTTATCTCAATACTTTAGCCGTGTTAGTGGTTCGAGACTACTTAGAAATGTTGGAAATTTCCACAAATTTGAAAACCAGCTATAGCTGGAACCCCGTTGGTCGTTTATGTGGGAATATTGCCGATCTCGATATTCCTGAAGTCGGACATTTAGAATGCCGTCCTGTTTTAATGAATGAAAACATTTGTTATGTTCCGCCTGAAGTTTGGTGGGATAGAATTGGCTATTTGGTTGTGCAATTAAATGAATCAAAACGAGAAGGCATTCTCTTAGGTTTTGCCTCAACGGTATCTTCTACAGAACTGCCTCTCAATCAACTTCAATCCTTAGAACATTTATTAATTCGGTTGCACCAACAACCTGTTACAGTTATTCAACTGAGTCAATGGTTAAATCAGATTTTTTCCGCAGGTTGGCAGAGTTTTGAGGAAATCTTGGGAACAACAGAAACCAATTTAACCTTTGCCTTCCGAAGTTCTAATGTTCGGGTTATTTCCTCTGAAAATACCCAACAACTGATTGAGCAAATTTATAGCAGTCAAAATGAAGAACAACGAAAAATAGCTGCTCAAAATTTGGGTTATTTGAATACACCTGATCCTGAAGTTATTGCTGCTTTAACCCATCTTCTGTACACAACAACGGATGAAGAAACCCGATGGTCAGCCGTTGAAAGTTTATGGATACTTGACCCTGAAAATCGAGACGCAGGAGTTAAACGGATTAAGGATTTAGGAATGCAGTTAGAGGGTCATGAAGTTGGCTTAATGGTGGCAATTTTATCTTTTGAACCGGGAGAAAGTTCTGTGCTTTTACGGGTTTATCCAATGGCAAATCAAACCTATTTGCCTTCAGGTTTACAGTTGACGGCGAGGGACGACATGGGTAATATTTTCTCAGAAGTGACATCCCGAAAAGCCGATAATTACATTCAATTAAAATTTACGGGTCAACTCGGAGAACAATTTAGTGTTAAAATCAGTTGTGGGGAAGCTTCTATTGTCGAAAGTTTTATGATTTAGGCAAAATTTAGACTAATGGAAAAACAATGGTCGAGCAGTTAGTCATTTTTAAAATTGGTGAGGGCAATTTTGAACAAGGGTTCCCAGTGACTCTGCAAATTCGCGAAAAAGAACAACTTCCGTCACTAGAAATTACAGGAAAGTTACCACCTTTTCCTGAACTTCCTCAGCTTTATCGTCAATGGCAAGCGACATATCGACAAATGGGAGGAATGCGAATTAAAGTTCCTCCAACCCAAGTTACTCATGTTTCCTATGTTGAAACCTGTGAAGATTTAGGTCGAATTTTATGCGATCGCTTAAATCAATGGCTCACTTCTGAACCCTTCCGAAGAGTTAGAGAAACCTTAATTGAAAATTTACAAAAAAATCAAGAAATTCTCATCTTGGTTCAAACTCAAGATGCTTTAATTCAGCGTTTACCCTGGAATTTATGTGAACTTTTTGAACGCTATCCTCGTGCTGAAGTTGCTTTAGCAGCACCCGATTTTAAACAACCATTATCCATCCCCATCCAAGGAAAAATTAAAGTTTTAGCGATTTTAGGAGATAGCCAAGGGATCAATACCCAACTGGATCAACAGTTACTTGAAAAAATTCCCGATGCAAATTTAACGTTATTGGTACAACCGCAGCGTCAACAATTGAATGATCTTTTATGGAAACAACAATGGGATATTTTATTTTTTGCGGGTCATAGTTCAACGGAAACTGAGTCAGAAGTCGGTCGAATTTATATTAATGAAACCGAAAGCTTGACCTTAGAACAGTTAAAATATAGTTTAAAAACGGCTGTTGATAAAGGTTTAAAATTAGCAATTTTTAATTCTTGTGAGGGTTTAGGGTTAGCGCGATCGCTCTTCGATTTACAAATTCCTCAAGTCATTGTCATGCGGGAACCTGTACCGGATCAAGTTGCTCAAAAATTCTTAAGCTATTTCCTAGAAACTTTTGCTAAAAATATTCCCTTTTATTTAGCTGTTCGTAAAGCTAGAGAACAGTTACAAGGATTAGAAGCTCAATTTCCTTGTGCAACTTGGCTCCCGGTTATTTACCAAAATCCGGCTCAAAAACCTTTAACTTGGCTGCATAAAAATTCTAAAATTAATCGTCGTATCTGGATTTTATTCAGTGGAATACTTTGTACAAGTTTAGCATTAATTGGCTTAAAAATCTTTTATTCTCCTCCCTCAAAATTGCCCAATCCAACCTCTAACCGGATCAGCGTAGGGGATAAGATTTTAGTTCCAGGTGAACGGAATTCTTATAAACAAAAAGCAGCAGAAGCTTTTTCTCACGGAGATTTTGCAACAGCAATTAAAAACTTTGAATCAGCTTTACGGGTCAATCGGAATGATCCAGAAGCTTTAATTTATCTCAATAATGCCAGAATTGGAAATCAACGTGCTGTTAAAGTTGCTGTGAGCGTTCCCATCGGTCAAGAATTAAATATTGCCAATGAAATTTTGCGAGGTGTAGCTCAAGGTCAAAACGAAATTAACACCCAAGAGAAAATACAAGGACTTCCCTTAAAAGTTGAAATTGCTAATGATGAAAATGAGCCTGCGATCGCCCAAGAAATCGCCACTGAGTTTGTTAAAGATTCAACCGTCATTGCTGTTATTGGACATAATGCCAGTGAGACATCTTTAGCAGTGGCTCCCATCTATCAGCAGGGAAAATTAGTTATGATTTCTCCCACGAGTTCCACCAATCAACTATCGGGTTTTGGTCGTTATATTTTTCGGACGATTCCCAGTGTTCGCTTTATGGTGAGTCCGTTAGTTCAATATGTTTTAGAAGATCAACAGATAAAAAAAATAATTATTTGTTTTGATTCCCAAGCGGTTGATAATTCATTTAAAAATGAATTTGTGAGTGAAGCGGCTAATCAGAATCTGGAAATTGCTCAGATTCCTTGTGACTTTTCCGATCCGAATTTTAATCCAATTACAGTTATTTCTCAAGCCCTGAATGCGGGTGCAGAGGGTTTACTATTGGCGACTCATATTGAAAGAATTGATTTAGCCATTGATGTAATGCGAGCCAATCAGAACCGATTGAACGTTTTTGGAACTCACTCCCTTTATACTGCCAGAACATTACAACCGGGAGAGAAAGTTAATGGTTTAGTGGTTTCTGTACCTTGGCATCCAGCAGTATTTGCTGATCATTCTTTTGTAGAAAATGCCATGAAAACTTGGGGAGGAGCCGTAAATTGGCGGAGTGCAACCGCCTATGATGCAACTCAAGCCGTGATTACAGCATTAAAACAAAGCCAGACTCGTGAAGGTTTACAGCAAACCTTATCCAAGCCGGATTTTTCTGCCTGGGGTGCAATGGGTGAGATTGAGTTTTTACCATCGGGCGATCGCAAAGCGACAGGAATTTTAGTTCAAATTCAACCCAACCTAACTGGAACAGGTTATGAATTTGTTCCTTTATTGAATTAAAATTGAAAAATTCCTTGACATATTCAAACACTTCAAGAAAGCTAGGTAAAATTAGCAAACGTTATCAGGTGATCAATTCCTCAGAGATACAACCCACTGGATTCACTCGGATCACAATGCAGATACTTGGAGGTAATCGCCACATCGGAATGGCCCAATGTCTGACTCACCAATGCAATTGATGCTCCAGCTTTGAGGCTATGGCTGGCGTGGGCATGACGCAACCAGTGGGCTGACGCTTTTACCCCAATTCGTTTGGCGGCAGCATTAACGATTCGGGTTAAATGTTCACGGCTGATTCGTTTCCCGCTTCGCCCTGGAATCACATAATTATCGGGTTGCTGTCGTAACCTTTCGAGTTCATAACTTAGGGACTCTGGGATGCGGATGTAGCGTGTCTTTCCCCCTTTGCCGAAAACGGTTAAAACGCCATGATTTAAGTCTTTCCATTGCAAAACTGCCAATTCGGAGGCTCGGATTCCGGTGTAGTAAAAAATTTTGAGGACTAACTGATTGCGTGAATCGGATTCTTCCTGAATCATTCGGATTACCGTTGGCTTATCCAAAATTCTATGACTCAGTTCGTTTTTTGCTTGGGGGGATTTAATCACCAGTGCAATGTTGAAGTTAACGATTCCTAGTTTCGCCACAAAGGAAAATAAGCTTTTCAATCCGGCGATGTATGTCCGTTGGCTGCTTTCTTTAAATTGGCTTAGTTCTTCGTCAATAAACCCTTGCAAATCTTCTAATTTGAGCCATTGAATCGGTTTGTGATTGCAATAAGCCATAAGCCGTTCCGCCACACGACGATAGCTGGCGACAGTTTGGGGACTTTTGCCATGCAACCACAGCGCCAGGATTTTCTCGTTGGCAATGGCATCAGTGGCTTTGACCACCGGGGAAACTGATTGACCTTTTGATGAAATTTTCTTGAGCATTTCATCTGGTTTTGATCAAGATAATGCCATCATCCCATGAATCTCGTCACATTACGTTTCTAATGTGATGTGGAGTAGAAGGATTGAACCCCAAACTGTCGCCAGCCTACCTCATGAAATTATTTTCAGAAGGGTAAAGGATTAACCCAGCCAAATTCTGCACAAAACTCGCGGCGGGATGCTGACCTGTCTGTAATTCATCAAATACCCCCTGCGGAATCACCACTTTCCCAAAAATTTGAGGCAATAAATCAAGAAGTTCAACCTTAGCTAATTCACTAATGGGTGTTGTATCAGACACAATAATCATTTAAGAACCTTTGGGATTCAAAATCAATTCAGCTTGTTCAACTTCTTGGCGTAATTCCTCCAACTCCTGCGAATCATCAAAAATAGAAATTCCCCATTTATTCATAATTTCAATCAGGTCTAATCGAGAAACCCCCATAATTTTGGCAGCCCTACCACTGCTAATTTCTCCTATCTCCAATAAAGCCAGAACATACCCCTGTTTCGCTTTTTCTAAAGCTTTTTCTCGATTCTCAGCCGAAAGCTGAATATTTTCTAACGCTTCATCAGCAATTGTTAAAGCCATCCTCAAACTCTCCCAACTCTCCAGTTATATTTTAACCTTAAACCCCAAACCCTCAATACCGCATCCAGATCTTGTTCATAAGCGTTATATTTTCCCATTACATAGCCTCCCAATCTTCAATTTTTAACCCTTCAATGCGGCTAAATTCCCTAACATTATGAGTCACTAATATTAAATTATTCGCTAAAGCAATAGAAGCAATTTGGAGATCATTTGAACTAATCGGAGTTCCAGCCTTAGCTAAATCAGCCCGAACCTTTCCATAAATTTCGGCACAGGAATCATCAAACGGTAAAGAGACAAACTGTGACAGAAAAGATTTTTGAAGATTTAAGTTTTTTTTCGGGTTATTACTTTTCATAGAGCCATAAAATAACTCCGCTTTAACCACAGAACAAACCGCTATGCTTTCCGGTTCTAAATTATTAATATAATTATTAATATTCTGTGACCTCCCCTTCAGATACAGGATAAAAACATTTGTATCTAGCAAATAAACTAAAGAATTATTGCTCATCAATAACCTCAATTAAAGCCTCATCTATATCATCAGAAATTCCTAGCTCGTCTTCTACAAAGTCGAGATCAGGACAAGCGCCATATAGATTAAGTATTCCCCCAGAGTGAAGCCTATTGTTTTGTTTTAAAAATTCCTTGACTTCAGCATCAGAAAAGAAATTGAGGATCTCTTTTAGCTCCTCAAAATTAATCAATCCTTCCTGGAAAGCATCTAACACAAGATTAGCAATAATCTTTTGTTGTAAATCTCCCCATTGCTCTCCTATTTTTTCCGTTAACTGCTCCGGTAAATTAATGGTAAGTTGCATAAATTTCCAATTTCTCAATTCTACAGTTATATTCTATCCTTAAAGGCATTAACAAGGACTTTTCCACAAACGCTCGGAATGCAGCCAGATCGCATCGGTATGCTTTTTGGGAGTGCTGACTTTTAGAATGCAGCCAGAGGTCTATCAACTGGCGCTTGTTTTTGACTTCGGCTAGTTGCATCAAGGGTGCAATTCATCGGATTACATCCACTGTCAATACTCTTCAGCCTATAGTGATCTGTTCCTTCTGACAATCAGGGATGTGGAGAGATTAGATTAAAAACGGAGTGGTCGCGAGCGCAAAATTTCAAAAGACTGATTGAGGAGTCTCCTAAATCCACTCAAATTTTGATGAGCCTCGTTGTATTTTTTTCCATACCTCTCTCTCTGCCGATTCGGTATTTTTACTCAGAATTTAATGAGATCTTTCTGCACTTTTTTGAGTAGGTTTTGCACTTTTTTGAGTTTCTTGTACACTTTTTTGAGTGGGTTTTGCACTTGTTCTCACTCACTCCCTTTAGTTTCGCCCTAGTTTTCGGTGAGGAGGAGTGCAGAAATTACTCAAATTTTACTCAAATTTTACTCAAATTTTGCTCAAAATCACTCGCCAGCAACTCACGACAGTTTCAGACAAAGCTTGATGTTTTCTGAGGAGAATTGAGGGAGCAAGCAATAGGATTGTCCGTACAAATGTATATCTAAAGTTAGAGTTAGGTTCATTAAAATCTTGGCTAATTTAAGGCTATTATGAACAAGTCGAAAACTCCCAATCCTAATCACAATCAACCTAAACTCAAACAAATTAATGTTCGCGTTAGCGAAGCTGAGTTACTTTTGTTGCAGCAATATTCAACAGAGTGTCAGCTTTCCATCTCTGAGTATCTGCGCCGTTGTAGTTTGAAGCGGAATTTACCTCGCCCTCCAACTCATTCCTCACAGACAACTCTTTCTATCTTGGTGTCAAAGCTTGTTGAGGAACTGAGTGCCTTGAATACAATTGCGCGCAGCACCAACCACCGTGATATTAGTGAACGGGCTGTTACCATTGCCCAACTGCTGTCAGAAATTTATAAGGTGTCTTTATGATTGCCAATATTACCCGTGGCTCTAACTTTACTGGAGTATTGCGCTATGTGATGGGCAAGCCCAATGCTGAATTGATGATGTCTAATGTAGCGAGTGGATATGGAGAATTAACCGATTTAGCCAAAGCGTTTCGAGTCACAGCAGCAACTAATCCTAGAGTCAAAAAGCCAGTGTATCACCTTAGCATTTCTCCAGCACAAGGAGATACTTTATCTATGGCTCAATGGCTAAAATTGATCAAGGATTTATTAAAGCAACGTCATCTAGCAGAGCATCAATATATTGCGGTGCTTCATAGGGATGCCACTTACCCCGATGGTTCTATGCGTCCCCATGTCCATTTAGTCATTAATTTAGTCAGCAGTACAGGAGAAGTCGCTAATGTCTGGTGGGACTACCCCAAAACTGAGAAGGTACTGCGACATCTTGAGAAGTGCTATGGTTTAACTTCTGTGCCTTGCTCTTGGGAAGTTGCTAAACGCAGTAATTCCAAAGGGCAAATTCAACGTTTAGCACGGGAAACGGCAGAATTTCTGGCTGTAGATCATCCCCGCACCCAACAGCCCCAACCTTCTGTTCGGCAACTTCTTCAGCAGGCTGTTGATGAAACTGTTGTGGATAGTACCTCCATTGGGGAACTGACAAAAGCCCTTCAGTCGAGGGGAGTTGTATCAGCCTTAAGTTCCCAGGGAATTCGATATGAACTGAATGGAATTCACTTTGCTGGCTATCAATTGGGTGAGAGTTATATATTAAGGGCGATTCAGCTACAACTTCGTCTCCAACAAAAACGAAAAGCACAACAACAACAATGGCAGCAAAAACTAAGCTCAGAGTCTTCCCCGTCTTTAAGTTCTCAAGCCAGCTTACCTCAATCTCTATTGGTTCAAAGGGAGCAGGAGAAGAGCCAACTTCCTGTGCCACGCTATAGTTTAAGTCGTCCTCGTGGCATATTTGAGACTGAACAACAGGAATATGAGAAACGAATGAGTCAGCTACAGCAACGCATCAATTTTGTAGCTACTAGGGTCGCTTACTCTCTAATTACAGCTAACACAACCCAGGATTCTGTTTCAACTCGCAACGCTACCTACACGATGACTTGGGATGATGCCACGAAAGAACTTAGGCTTTATTGTAGTCAACCGGATGATGGCGATCGCTTGTTTCCTATTCTCTTGGCTGAATATGACTATGGCCATCAACAATGGATCGGGAAAGGAGTAGTTTCTCATTACCTCAATCAATCCCATTTAACAGATTGGGCATCGTTTGTGACTACTCCTGAATTGCTTAATCTCCCTCATAATGGCTCTTCTCACCCTATTATGAAGGCGATGAAAAGTTCTGTTATTACTACAAATCAAATGACTACAAATCAAACGGAACAAGTTTTGCCTTTGTCTTCATCTCAACTTCCGGTTCAACCCTTTCCCTGTACCCAGAAAAAAACAAACTTGTTAGAGCCTGAGCTTTAGCTTCATCCATTAAGGATTTTTTAGGGTGTGAGTGTTGCGATCGCAAGTGGGACAGAAAAATCAATCTGATTCAGCCTTGCCCAAGTAAACCGACTTGTATTGTCCCTGACTCCTGAATCGTAAGTACCGATACGGCCCACAGCCATTAATCATCTTCAGTTCCACATATCCCCCTAATCTTCCACTGCCGTTGCCACCGCCGTTACTGCCGTTGGTACTGAGAGAGCGATCGCTATCTTCTACAGCCTCAGCCAGTGCCAACAGTGCATTAATCAGTTCCCACAGTTTGGACTGGCTTAAGGTAGAAGCCCATCTAACAACAGTTTCTAAGTTGAGTCCGATTTGTTTGGGTCGTGCCATAGTTTTTTTAGGGTGCAGCTAAAAGGCTTATGGGGTATGGTGTTGAGGTGTTTTTGCACCCTAAATCTGAGTCGTTAGATTGGTTTAGGGTGCAGGGTTAAAGCTTTATGGGGTAGGGGTTTGGGTATGTTTTGCACCCTAAATCTGAGTCGTTAACCGAAACCCGTAAACATTAATCCATTCAATCGGGACTGAACCCTCGAATTTAATAGCACGTTCAAACTTACAGAACTCAGGGTTTCCCACGTCAACTAACTCGATGTTGTTGATGATGAAGTCTTCTGCTATTTCCTCACTTTCAAGGCAATTTTGCTCAAATCTATTCATTATTTTGCTCCGTTAATTTGTGGCGGTCAGAGGGGGGATTTCACCCCCCAATAATTTACAGTTCTGCTAAGTCTTCAAGGTATTGTGAAAGTTGGTTTTGAGCCATACAAACTCGCTCACCATTTCGCAATAACCAAGCTACTAAACCATTAGAAAATGATGCACCGATAATGATGTCTTCTGGCTGAATAATCCGCCCTAAATCGAGTGTTAAAAGCCGTGCATCAAGGGTTGGGGCTGTTCTCAGGTGTCGAAGGAACTGACACCGAGAACGAGGGAAGGGTTTAATCTCGTTCATCGGTTGTTCTCTCCTAAATCCCTAAAGAAGCCCGTGCGTTGGAAATCATTTCATCGGTGATTTCATAATCGTGAATAGCTTTCAATTTCCCTGCACTTGGCAACTTTCCGATGTTCCATGACCGGAGTTTAAGCTTAGGTTCTAAAGCTTTTTCGATGTGTTTTTTAACAGCTTTGATGTGCTTACATTGGATGTTTCGGTACTGATGGTCTGCACATTCACAGAATGTTTTGTTGGGATGGATTATGACGTTGTAAATACTGCTATTTAAAGGATTAAAGACGCTGTAGACACCCGGAAAATTGCCGTTAGTTACTGTTAAATGATTTGATTTTGACTCCCGTTTGGCGTCGGTGAATTCTGGAGTTTTGCGGACTGCCATGCCCAACGCTCGGTACAGGTCTCGGTCAGTTTTGTCGATGTCGGAGTTAGGGAAAATCACCTGTTCGTTATCGACTTCAAACAAAAACCCGTTTGTGTAACCAGTGGTTGCATCATGCCAAACGACACGGATTTCAACATCTATGATGTCGGTGAAGACTTGAGCTACCATGAGATTAATCCTCATTTACAAAGTGTGGGATTGAGAGAGGCAAGCGGTACAGCGACCAAACTAGAACCGCTTGTCTCTTGGCTTTTATAGGCATCAGAGAGTTTTTTTGAATCACCGCTACGTCTCAAACTTCACGGCTCCCAGCTTCAGGGTTTGCTTTCCTCTCATCTGTCCATACTTTAGTTATAACTGATACTATCTGCTACTGTCAATCATTTATTAATTGTTATTCCTGATAGTACCAGGTAGATTGGGTAAGCTAAACTTATTTATCAGTTAGTGTCGGGTTTATACCAGATACCGTGCCTAGGATTGATATCTGATAGAGGTTATAGAGTTGTCAGTGGTTAGGAGTTTAAGAGTTTTTTAGCTGCGACTTCCCATGTACTGCGACGGGTGAGGGTTCCATATTGCCGGGTAGTGTCATCTGGCTGATAGGTTCGTACATACCGCTTAAGGTCATCCAGTGAGGCTTCTGAAGGGTTAAACGCTGCACTACCGACTGATAGGGGTTGTTTTCTGTTTTGGGAGGTAGTGTCCGGTACTGTATCGGGTTCCTGTTCAGCCGCTTATTTGTCGGTTACTAGCGGTTATTGTCTGTTAGTATGGGGTAGTACATGATAGAACCCGATAGAGGGAACAGCCATGAGTAAAACACAAGCCAGAGTCGAGGGGATTAACCAGCAAGTCGTCAGAGCCGATTTAAGAATTCCGGTTGAGATGTATGCCCAACTCGAAGCCATTGCCAATGAACAGGGAATGAAGAAGCACCACATCACTGGCCGTCCGATGGTGTCCCCTGTGATTCTGGAATTATTGGAGATAGGATTACACCATTATTCGTCTCAGAATCGATTGGGGGGTGACAGTACCGGGTTAGTACCTGATACTATACCGGGTAAGCAGTTGGACATTGAAGCGTTAAAGGCTGAGTTATTAGGGCAACTGCGTGAGGAACTGGTAACACTTGCTAACAGCATAACTGAAAAAAAGTAGCGGCCCTCACCAGTGAACTTGACCGGGTGAGGGAGGAACTAGCAACCGCTCAACGTGATTTAGAAGCATCGAGGGTTATTCGTGGTGAACTCGCTTTAGAACTGGCAAACGCAACAAGTGACCGGAAACTGGCTGAGGAACGGCTAGAGACAGAACGGTTTAGAGCAGAGGAACTCATCAAACAGATTGAGGAGAAGGATAGGGCGATCGCCACACTCAAAACCGAGAACCAGAAGCTAAAAGCCTCTCTAATTGAAGCGGCTAAGAATGAGATTTTTCTCAGTGAGGAATTACAGCGATTCAAGTATGGGGTATCCCTTGCTTCGGATGAGCCACATGGCGAACAATTGCAGTTATTCCCCACACCGGAGGAACAAGCCGCCGTTACTCCTAAAACCGAAACAGAAAATACTGAATCACCCCCCGTCAAGAGTCAACACTTCGGCAAGCTCAGTGCAAAGCCGTTAACAGTCAACTCTGAACCGTCAAGCGGCACCACCAAACCCAAATTATTAACGCCGGGTGAACTTGCTAAATGGATTAATAAAACCCATCATCCAGAGAAGCCCATCAGTGATCAAAATGTCCGTGATTGGTTCAACCCTAAAAAAAATTCAGACAAAAACCGGACTGCGGTACAGGAGAAATACGGGTTTAGACTCAACCACAAGGACAAAAGGGGAACCCTTCATTTCACATTGCTGTAAAATTTTCCCACATTCCAAACTCCATTAAGCCCCCACAATTGGGGCTTTTTGATTGAGTCGCGATCGCTATCTCTCAGTCAGTCAATTATTAATTTTACTCCCAATAATCAAAATCGTAGATTTCAATTAATGAATCATTGGAATCAATGGCTAAAGCCATCAAGCTATTAGCATCACCACCATAAACGCCGCACAACCATTGAGCTTGAATCTTGTTTCTACCTTTGATGACTAGCTTGATTAATTTGGTGATATCTTCAACAGTTGCCCGGTGAAATTGTCCGGTAGAGATATCGTTCCGTGAGATGTATCTGTCCTGGCGGTGCGACTGCCACATATTATTCCTGGTGTCAAATTTCGTGATTTGATGCAGGTTCCCTTCATCATCGAATAGGATATCGCCTTCCTTCAAATCATCAAAATTTAGTGGTTCAGGGTCGGGTGTTGGGGTGGGTTCAGGAGGGCGCTCGTCACTATCAGACGGAATAATAGACAAAAATAGACAATTAATAGACAAATCAGTAGACGCTGTAAACGGCTCTGTGTAAGCGTTTGTGGGATTAGTAGACAGAATAGACAATTTTTCCCCCTGTTCCGCATTTTCCGCAACATCATCTATATGGGTGATGTCATCCCAAGGGTTAGGTTGAGGTTCATTTGAAATTTTGTCTATTTTTTTGTCTATTTTGTCTATTATTGGCTGTAACCCATTATCCACAGTCGTTTCAGCGTCTATTTTTTTGTCTATTTTCTGTCTATTTTTGTCTATTATTTGAAATTTCAAGGAACACCCCTTACCAACTAACTCACCATAACCAAGCTCTACCAATTGGATAAAATAGGCTCGAATATCATCAGGAGCTAATTTTGAGAGTTCACGGTCAAAACGTTTAACATCGCTTGCTCCGATGGCAGTTTGACGTTTTTCGGCGATAGAGATAATTTTCATCAGTTGAGGGGCTAACTCTTCTTTAACCGGGCTGCAATCTGCGTACAACGAATATGATTCTTGGTAATAGAATTTTGCGAGTTTAACTGCCCGGTCTAGCGTCGCTTTCCCCACAACCAAGCTCTGAACCGTGCCATATTGCCAAACCTGTTCGATGATGTGAATCATCGCTGCAAACCGTCCAATCTTACCGGGCATTTTTCCCCACAAGGAAGCCAAGGCTTGGGTTTTGGCTCCGACCCGGTACAACTCGCATTTATTGTTTATTCTGGTAAATCCTGCTTTTGCCTTGGCATCTAACGTTAAATTGAGTCGTGGCAGTTGAGATAATTTTTTGTAGAAGTCAACCAACATTACTTTGATATCGAGTGAAGGCGGTGGGTTGTCGGGAATCAGGAAAGGGCTAACGGGTTGGTTAACAATATTTACTCGTGACCAATGGCCGTTCCCGTCGCTACCATTCATGTAATTTGAAATCACTCCGGGCTGAATCCCTCCAAGCATACTCACCAAACATTGGGAGAAGTCACCCAGAAAACCATCCTTTAACGCCTCAATCTTTCCAACGCCGTCATAATAGGTTAGGAAGTCCTCCAAAAGTCCCGCGTTATAGGTTTTACCATTATTTTTGTAATTAGCCGCGAGTTCATCAGTGAGAACCAATACACCCCAACCCTTTTGGCTGTGGGTGTTCAACACATTTCTAATACCCGCTTGCGACCCACCATTAATAAAGTATCGTCGTAAAATAGGCTTTTCCGGCTCCGGGTCGGGGTTATTCTTATCGCTGGCCCAATCTGCATAATCAATCTGATAATTTATCATTTCTTGCTCATATTGTTTCCGGGCTTTCTCCTGTAATTCGAGCAACGGTTCTAAGGCAATCTTGTTAATTAATGGTGATTTTTTCTGACTAGGTTCGGCACAGATAGCCGTGTACATTCCCATCGGTTGGTCAAAATCCGTATAATCCAATAAATCGATTTTTGAACCCACAGCCAATAAAGAACTAGCAACTGTCAAAAAGGCACTCAAACCCATTTCGGGACGCAAACACAACCGATTAGCAAACTCCCCAATTTTAGCCAGATTACCGGGTAAATATTGAGTTAAATCGAGGGATTGATTTCGGTTTTTTAGGAGTTCCTCAAGTTCGACTTTTAGCGATTCTAGGTTGGTTTCTTCCTCCGCTTCATCTTTAATACTTTTGAAGATTTCTGAGGCTTTATTAGAATTAAGGTTGAATTTTCTAGCCAGTTCATTAAGCTTTAATTGCTGTTTAGATTTAGATAAATTTTGTTCAGCGAGTTGGCGTAATTCTTCCTCTATGTCCTCAATGTTGAATTGGGGTTGTTGCCGTTGAAAAGGCACTACGTTTGATTGATTATCTGGCTTTAACGCATTATTTCCTGACACATTGCCTTGAGAATTTGAGGTATTTATTAATGGCTTCTGATAGCTAGAGTTCCGCTTGGGTGGGTTCCATCCGTTATCTTTAGCAAATTTAAAAAGTGTACCCGGTGTGATGCCTCCCCCACCTTTGAACGTTTTCCAATGATTAAATGTTTCCTTACTATTTGTATACTTTGAACTGCCCTGGCTCCAATTATCCCAATCTTCAAAATCTAATTCCGCCGCACGACAAGCCATCCCCAAATTAATCCAGCCTTGATAATCTTCATCAAATTGGCTTACTGGGATAAAACTTAGGGCTTCCCGTGCTTCTTCTGAGATGCTTTTATTGTCATAAATTGAATTAATTTTTTGAACTTTGTCTCTTTCAAATAATCCGACCGATTCAGGAGATTGAAACACCGAAACATCACCACAAGCATTCCTATCCCACGAGTAATCCCCCTTCAAACCTTTGCCTAAAATAATCCCCAATCCTCCCGACCCAACCATCAATTCACCTAAAGATTTCTCACCCCCTTGAGTCAAGGTGAATTGAATCGTATTTCCCCAATTTTTAGGGATAGATTCAAACCCTATAAAATACCGATAGCCACCGCTTTGAGTTCGCACCCTTGGGCATAAGCTTATACCAGGATTGCGGTTTTCCCACCCCGTAACCGCTTGTTCTAATGCCTCTAATGATTCAAAATTTTTGAGGTCAAAATCAATCATTGAAAAGTAAAATTCACCGTTGAAACCTGCGTTGCACCCGATGCCTTCTATTCGTTCATCGTCATGCCAAGTTTTAATTAATTTAGATTTAAAATTCTCATCAAGGCTTCCCCAGTCTTGGTAATCTTTCCATTTTAATTGCTTGAAATAGTTCCCGTCGAAATACCCCGGTTGTTTTGGTTCCATCCCTTTTAGTGCGGCGTTTTGGGGTGAGTAAGGGTACGGTGTCCGGTTGTACTTTAAAATCCAGTTAATCGTTGATTTTTTGTCATTGTTCATGTTAATATTGTTTGTAGGGTTCATGTTATTTGTCGAGGTCATGGTATAGATTCTCCTTGGGGTCTATTACTTGAGTGATGGATGATAGGTCAGAAGATGAAAAATTAAATTCCTATATTTAAAATCAACAAAAAGATAAGCTCTGGGATTCAAGGGAATGCCAGAGCTTATCTTTTTTCTGCTATAAGAGTTTTGAATGTTGCGATAGTTCCGAGGAACATACCCAAGGCAGTCCCTAAAATTTCCCCATGTATCGGAAAACTATGCTGTGAGGGGTTGATAGCGTTTGATGGTTGAAACGTATACCCTAGGGGGTTGTCAACAGATAACAAAAGTCTTATCATGGTAGTAACAAAAGAATTTATTAGATTTTTTTCGATTTCCACCCTTGACCGCGCTAACGGTAGAGGGTGATTTGATATTTTGAGTATAACACAGAATCGAATGTGTTACAATATAAATAAAGGGAAGCGAACACCAAACGCTATGACAACAAAAACAATGAAAAGGAGAATGAACGAGGCATCATTAGCCAACCTTACCATCGCAGCCAGACAATCAGCCAATGGTGAAGCCCGGACAGTTCATGCCTCAGCCCGTTTAACTCCATCGGGAAAAAAAGAATTGCAACAAAAATTAAAAGAATTAAAAATGAATTTAGCAGAATTTTTAGAAGCCTTTGCAGTTGGTGAGATTGAGGTGGTAAAATCTGGTGAAAATCAACAGAAAATTGTTGCTAAAATTAAGTAAATTTTATATAAAAATTAAAGGTGCAACAATCATCCATATTAAAAATCTGGTTGTTACGCCGGATTTTTTGAATTAAATTTTCACGCATCATTTTAAAATTTTAACTTTCTAATTTTTTATTCATTTTTTTACCTAAATTTAATTCTATTCTACTTTATTTTAATGTTGACAATTGGGTTGCCAAGAAATCTCCGGTGGGCAATTGTTAATGGGTCTGATATCGTACTGAACAAGATAATCTTCATAGTTTTTTTGCTGTTGAACTACTCGATAATTAGGAGCAGTTCTCGAACGGTCAACACAAGATGACCCACCATTGTTTTTAATGCAAAACCAAGCCTCTGACCCCTCCTCAATCTCAATAGGCTTCTGTGGCTTTTTGGTGACAACTAAAGGCGGTTCCGATGGTTGGATTGGTGTTGTTAGTTTTCGTCTCCCGCTGCCGGGGTAGATAACGTCTTCTGGGTTGGCTTTGGTCATAGCTTGACGGCTATTAACTACATGAACAATTCCCCCAATCAAGCTAACTGTGATGGTAGCGATCGCAATCCCTTTTAGAAGTATTAGCTTAGGCGGTTTGTTGTCATCCAGTGTTGAAGTTGTCGGGCTAATATTAATTGTTTGCATAATCCCACAGGGTTAATGTTAGTAAATCAATAAGCTGTCATGTCATGTCATCGTGTCATGAGTCAGAAATTACCCCCCTATACCGTGTCATGACAACAATATGACAGCCATGACAGCCCATGACATGACATGACACCCATGACACTCATGACAAGGTGAAAGTGCAACTACCGTTATTTTCTGCAACAGTTCCAAGCTTTGCATCTTGCAGTTTTTCAAAGATGTATCTAGCGGTTATTGCATTTAATTTAAGCCTTTGACCCATGGCAGAACGGCAAGCATCACGGGTAGAGATTGACCCATTCTGTTTAGCTAACTCTAAGATATCCAGCCATTCCGGTTGTAACTCCACCCCGTTAATGATTGGTTTAGCCTTTGGTGGTTCCGGTGCTTTTTGAAAGTTAAATTTAGCTAACTGTGGCTCTGGCTTTGAGGTTTGACGGGGTTGGTAATCCTCCTCAAAGTCCTCTGATTGTTCCCTTGATTCATAGACCGGAATAGATGATTTATCTAAGAATCTAGGTTGTATTAAATTAGCGGGTGCGTTCCCTTTTTTCCGGTACTGGGTATGATGCTTATGGGTTGGATGTTCCGCAATTTGGTGAGGGTTTGATCCTGAAATAACAACCGGATAAGCTGTATTCTTAATGTGCAGAAAACGGGGGTCATCATGTTTCCAAATGTTCTGAATTTCTCCCCTAGCACTCGCACCACAAAGCACCAATAAAAAGTTATTCCTGAACTTGCCATCAATCCCTATGGCTTCCGTGTTATGAGACTGCATGAAGCCCAATAAACAGATATCAAACTTTCGAGCGTTGGAAAGTTTGCGGATGGCATAGATAAAGGTGTTTCTGCGTTTTTCCTTACCGCCCAATGGTTTAACAATATCCAACTGTTCCAACTCAGAGAGAGTATCGTTAATTTCATCCAAACAGATGATCATCGGATGTCCATCCTCCTGTTTCCGGCGCTCAATTTCATCTATCAACCATTTCATAATCTGAAAGATGGTTTCGACATCACTTTCAACCCTTGGGAAACCCATCTGTTTCCAGATGATATTTTTTCTTTGGTGGATGTCCAACACGATTACTTCCGCAGGAGTAACGGCCGTTAGTTTTCCGACAATAAACCCCGCAGCGAGTGAAGTCTTAGCACTCCCACTGTTCCCCCCAACTAAGATTCCAGAAGCTTCATCGGCTAAATTTTCCCAGTTGTAAAAGTCCAACTGTTCAGAGAGTTGGTTAAATTCCATCTGATAGTAGTTACTCATCACCCCCGGTGGTGAAGGCATTGGAGGCGGCGGGAATAAAGCACCCTGAACCGTTTGCACTTCCGCAGCTTGATAAATCGAAAAAATCTCGTCATGGGTGTCGCGTTTAATAATGCTGCGTTCCTCCTCCTTCAGGCCCTTGATTGAAAGGGCGATCGCCCCAACTCCAAACAGTCCAGTGACCCCTGCCGAGTAGAAGCGACTAGGGTTAAGTCCGGGGTTTACTGTACTCCAACCAAGGGCAAGGAACCCACCAGCGCAACAGACTAAGGAACTAACCGCAGCTTCATGATTTTCTAGCCAATCTATAAAATCATTCAAAAACCCCATCCCCAAATCACCCCCATTAAATATGCAATCAAAGTAATGGCTGAAATTGTTAATAAAACGCTTGATGATGTTGCAAACTGCCCTGAATAAATTTGCCTTCCTATTCGGGTGCACATCACCAAGCAAACGACAATTAAGCATAAAAAAACTGACCAATATAGCCAGTTAAAGTTAGGAACGGAACGAGCTATCAAGCTGAGAAAATGACCTAATCCTGTACTCGTTAATCCAGTCCCAAAGTAGAGACTAAATCTTGACATTTTACTGACCTCTTAACCCATCTTTTCGCTGTTGCATTTTGGCTTTAAATTCCGATAAGGATTGCTGAACCTTTTGGGCTTCAGCTTGCCTCAAAGCAATGTTTTTCTGGTATTCCGCAGCAATTTTATCCATGTCACTATTAAGCCGTTGGTTGTGACCATATTGAGCAAAATTTCCCCCGGCAACCTGTGGGATGGCTTTTGTAACGGTGTTAACTACCTTGGCTTCTGTCCTTGCAAATTTACCGAGTTCCTTGCCGTACTCTTTTGATAATTTTTCGTAATTCTGTAAGGTTTGGTGCATTGTTTTAAGTTGCTGCAAATCTTCGGGTGAAAGCATCCAACTTCTCTGTTCCCATTCCCTTAAAAGGTCGGCGGCACTGGTAATGTAGACTCCATCTTTAGGGCGATAATCAGGAGTAATAAGCTTTTGAGGAATAGGGCTAACATCCCCCCTGACAGTTATACGAGAATCTACCTCGTTAGATTGAGAACCGCCAAAAATCTTTCCAATTAAATCAAAAATTCCCATTTTATAATCCTCCTAACATTTGCATGGCTAAGGCATCATAATAATGAGGCGTGACTTCCTCTAATCTTAAAATTAATTTCCGAATTCCTGATAAAATAAATTTCATAGATGATAATTCCTCATGTGTAGATGTTCTGTCACAGAGGCGGCTCTCAATCCGTTGAACCGCCTGTTTTAATTGCTCTATTTCTTGTTTGAGACTTTCGACTTCAGCCCGACTAAATCCAGTTTGTTGTGTCGAACTGTTGTCGATTTTTGACTGCTTTGTTGGGCAACTGTTGCTTTTTTTCCCAAGTCCTTTATCAGTTCCTCTGGGCGTTCCTTCCCCCGGTTTCCCAGTTCTTCAATCCGTTGTTGAATTGAGGCTTGGAAGTCATCGGCTAACAAATTTTGCAGCCCGACAACCTGCTTAATTCCCTCCATTTGTCCCTGTAATAAAGTCTTAGCAAATTCAATATTTCCGGCATCTGCAAGGGCTTGAGCATTGTCTCGTTGCTGCCGTAGATACTCATCCACTAACCCACCGGATAAACCACCAACGGCAGAGATATGGTTCATCATGTCTTCTGCCACTGGGTTGATCAGAGCCAATTCCTTGAGTGCTGCCAAGTCACTGCGGGTAATTGCTTCCGGCTCTAAACCCAGTTCCGACATTAAAGTGATGGCGGTTTGTTCATCTCCCAACTCATCAATAATTTCATCCATTGAGCAAAAGTCGTCTGAGTCCTCAATACTGAAGCTTTCCGGTTCATCATTTCCCTTGGTAGCTTCGGGTTTTGTTCCCTTGATTACCTGCGGTTTTGTTCCGTTTAAATGTGCTTTAATCGCATCCAACCAAGACTCGTTAGCTTCACAGGGATTTAAACCCATTTCTCGGATAGCAATGATTAATTTTTGCTCATTAATTTTAAGCTGCGATGATAGCTTTTGCAGAGTCGATTGGCTGTTCTTTTGCGTGTTCATTTCTTAATAGTTCCTGATAGCGTTGTGCTGAAAAAAGATGAATGTTGTTTTTGACGAATTCGGCAATAATTTTAGGATTTCCTCTCCCCCGCTTGGGTAGGGTTAAATCCTCTTGGTGTATCTGTTCCAAACACCACATCACATAGTCATTAAGGTTCTGTTCCGGTTTATAAAAGCGATAGAAGTTGGGTTCATTTTCAAGTAATAAAATGATCCATTTATTGATTGTTGCTACGCTTCTACTTCTGGTTTTATCACCCTCAATTTCTGTGATGAGTCGCCTTGCAAACTTTTCTTTGGAACAATATTTACTGTTCTCATCCCCCGTGCGAATTGGTCTGAATCGCTTAATTTCATTGGGGATGATTTCAGGTGTGATTACTGGAATATCATCCATTTTTGTTCATCCAAAATCTACTAATTTGTTTCAAAAATGCCCTTTACCATCCCCCACAGGGTAAGGCTAGGTTTGCTATTCGTTTGTCGAGGTTCAGGGTTTCAGAGTCGGCCCTGAGTGATTCCTGAGTGTTCCGTGAGTCGGTTCTCAGGGGGCATGATTAGAAGTTAGCACCAAATTGGTGCTATTGTCAATTATAATGAACCAAAAATTTAAAATAATGCACCAGTTGTTGCATAAATTGAACCATTATAGAAATGCACCAAGCATTAAAAAAACTGAACCACAAAGAATCAGATAGACTTAAGGTGAAGCGTAAAACTATAAAAATGTATGCCGGATAGGATTTCTATTGATATAGAGGGGTATAGGGGTGAACTGGAAAAACTGGCTGCTGATGATGAACGCACCCTTAACCAAATGATCCGAATCATGATTAAGGAAGGCATTGAGCGCCGAGTACCTAAATCCGATATCCCTGCCAGTGAATTCCTTAGAAGGTTGGAAGAAAAAAATTTACCCCAAAATGGTGAGTTGGTAGTTGCAGCGCATGAGATTGGGGTAAGCGTTGAATTACTAAAAGCCCTCTGTGATTGTGTGAGGAACCATGATGGTGTCAAAGCTCGTAAGTGATTGGGATATCCGAATAGGGGGCGGTGCTTTTGTACTTACTGCCCCATCAAAATCTGAAGCTATTAATTTTGTTAGACACCAGACTGATGTGATTATCCAATGGCTTGTTAATTGGGGATGTAACGAGTGTCGAGTTTATTACCCCCGGTGTGAACAGCCAATTAGAATTCCAGTTTGCTTAGAGCCACAAGAGGTTAACAAGATGACTCAATCTATTTATTTACCCGGAATACAACTGGACAGTATCAAGCTTTCAATCCCTTTACTGCAAGTGTTTGAGGAATTTTTAGAATTTCCAGAGCGTCGTTATGGTCTAGTCCGTCGTTCTGATCAAAGACAACTTGCTGTATCTGAGGCGGTGCGCTCTCAGGTTCTAAAGTCGGGAGTAAGTTTAGAGGATGTTGTAAAACGGCGGCGACAAGATTACTGGCACTTGCCCAACCTTGACAACTGGCAACGGATTAGCCAAGATTTAGAACCTAACAATCCTAACTCTAAGCTTGAATATTCCTATATTGTCCATGACACCACGCACAACAACTGGAGACGGTTTACTTCGGAATTTCGGTTAATCCAATGTCCAGTTACTCAAGCAATTTATGAGGTTACTTGCGGTTTGGACGTTGTACCCTGTTTGAGTCCTATCGCTTGATTTTGAGGACGACCGGATGGGTCAATGGCACAATATCAGACGGACTATTACACCGCTAATTATCTGGGTGTTCCTGTCAGAATAGGTGTCTCAGGACTTGCTGACTGGGAACTAATAGAAACACTATCAAAGTGAAATGGAAACCTAAAAAAAGGGTGTAGGAGTTGAACGAAAAATTAACGGCTATTCATGAGACAGACAACTTAGAGGAGTGTCAGCAAATCAAAGAAATATATGAGGAAACTTACCCCGGTACTCGATTTCGTCTAAGAGTTAAAGACAATGCAAAAAAAGGAGATTTACTCCCAGGATTCAAACGTTACACCTGTATTATCAAAGAAATTTAGGGGAAAACAGATGAGCTATTTTACTATCAAAAACAATCAAATAGTCCATAGTTCGGGCGGGGTTGTTCCGATACCGGGTTTAAAATCCCAGTTTGTTGAACAAGCGATGGAAGCATTGCAAATATCTGATGAGAAATGGGCTAACTTTAACTCCAGTGAGGATGAATGGAAAAAACGGCGGGTTGTCGAAGCACAGTTAAAAGTGTTAGCTAATTATTCACAATGTCGTTATCGATTAACTACTGATGATCTGTTGACATTAACCGCCTTATCTAGCTTTTTAAACACAAGACTGGATGAACCCGCACCCCCTGAAGGAACAAAAACCAGTTATGTTTACTCCGTTGATAATTACGCCTTGGTTGCCTTGCTCGAATATCGTGGGAATTGTTGGCAAATTACCCCGATTAAAAAGCTAGATAATCCCACATTCCGAGAACTGGCTTTAGCTCATCGTGATGCAAGAGAAGTGGTAACAGCTTCCTAGTTAGTGATGTGATTGGCAATCGGAACCTAACAATCCTCAGTAATGGGGATTGAAAATTGAAACCATGACAAATTTACCAGACGAAAAAATTCTAATTAATGCGAGTTAATGGTTTTGATGAAGTCAGAGTTTAATTATTAGGAAAGAAACTATGCCTACAACGCTTTCAGAGGAAGAATTTAACCGATTAAAAGGACTTATCCTTAGATTGCAAAGCCTCACCCAAGAGGACTCAGAAGTTGGGGCTTTAGTTAATGAAATCAACCAATTTTTGATGGGAATTGAAGCCAACAGAGATAAGAAAGAACCATCAATAGAAGGGGTAATCACTCGCTCTGAGGGCGACCCATTAATTATTGATGATGATGATTTTTAACGTTGAGCACTCGGAACGCGGCTAACTTGTTTTACTCCCCAACTTTTGAAGTTCCCCAAGTAACTGAGAAAGCGCAATGCTCTCAAAACTTGCACGCAAGATTGCTGAAAAACCATCAGCTAAACTCAACTTTTATAGAAAAACAAATATGGTTAAAGTTGCAACAATCAACATCTTATTTGACCTCAAAGAATGGACACAGCGACGGGAACTCCTGGTTGAAGGACTGGCGGCAGAGAATGCTGATTTAATTGCTTTGCAGGAGGTCGTCAAATTACCGGAAGATACAGGAGCCTGGCTTGCAGAAAAGCTAGATATGCCCTACGTGTACCTCGTTCCTAAAGTCAACGATGAAGGAACCGCTCTGTCTGAAGGAATCGCCATTCTCAGCCGCTATCCGTTCGTCAAGCAAGAGATGCTGGCATTGAAAGGGCAGAACCGCGTTGCTCAATATGTTCAGGTTGTGGTAGATGGGCAACCGCTTGTCCTCTGCAATGGACATTATTACTGGTACCCCGGATCTCATCGGGATCGGGATATTCAAGTGCAGCAGGTTTTAGATTGGCTAGGACAGCTTCCACCAGAACTACCCGTTGTCGCAGTCGGAGACTTTAATGGAACCCCTGAGACCTCAGCGATCGCCCTTATGCGGCAACAGTTCACGTCTGCCTATGCCACACACCACGGTCAAGAGCCAGTCTATACCTGCCCGACTCCCCTAGTGCGACGCAATTGGAAGAAAGTGCTGTGGCATGGGTTGAGGCAATTGCGCTTTAATCAGACCCTTCGCCCTTGGCGAGGCACCTTAGATTACATCTTTGTCAATCACCATCTGCGGGTCAAGAACTGCCAATTAATACTGAACCAACCCGCTTCTAACAGTCGTACTCTCTATCCTTCTGACCATTTTGGCATCATGGCTGATTTGTACATCCTCCATTAAGCCCTAAACACCGATAACGAATGGGTCAGAAACACCAACAGGACTTACGCAACTGAGAGATGCGATCCCCCGAAGGCTGGGCGCGCGCGATCGCAAAACCCAACACCATATCGTAGAGGGTTAAGGCTGATCACATCCCAACTTGTTAGACTTCTCGCATTCATTCCGATTCAAATCAATCAAAATCATAACCCACTAAAATGAGTAGTTTTACTTACTAAATTGGGATACGGAATTTTGACATGGCTTGCTGTTCCACGAGTGAGGAAACAAAAGGAAAAAGAAGGGAAAACAGTGCATAAATTCCCTCTTTATGATTTGGACAAAACGGCAAAATGTTACATAAGATACCAAATTTAATATAATACACCGTATTACAGGAGGAAATAAGAGGAAAAATAGTGCATTTTTCCCCTACTTTTCCCTATTTTTTCCTCCCTGTTTTTAGCCGTTTTTTGGGCTTGTGTGGAAAGAAAGAGTCAATCTGTAATTTTAATACTACAAATGTAACAAAAGCCAATGGAAAATTTTCCATTGACTCCTGTGTGATGACATAGAGAGTTGCAATAGGGGCTGCCGCCGACACTCGTGGAAAAAGTGCTTTCATCACCGTCAAAGCTTTGCCTATTCAAAGGCGGTTAATTTCATTTCGGCAACGACTCACACGCTACCCTGTCCTTATCGCTATCAAGTTTGAATGGGTCATTAAGGAACGCTCTCAAAACTCGTTGACCCTCAGCTTGGGTACTCAAGTTGCCACAATCACAATCAGAACTCACGTTGGGGTTTACAATCTGGATGGTGTTGAAATCATCCCCATTCAGATATGGCAGTTACAGGAAAGCTGGAATTAACCCTGAAAATTACGGAATACCCAACGGATGTTCAGATTGTTGAGAATAACTGGAAGCAATTTACTGTGGACTGTGATGGCAGAATCTTCACAATAACAGTGAAGCCGAAAATGTTTAAAAAACTAGAGGAAGCGCAAGCGAATTATCCGATGTGGGTAGCAGCGATAGCTGGGAAACTGGGAGAAGCCACTCCCAATGGCTTTGTCTTGCTCGAACCCGCAATTCAAGTGTTTGAGAAAAAACCGAAAGAACCCAAGGAAGCTGCACCTCAGTAGATAAAAACATCAAGATAGAGCCAGGTAAAGATGTTGAATGTTGGAAGCGATCGCCCGAAGGCTAGGCGTAGCATCGTCGTCCAACCCAACACCACTAAAAAGTTGATTTTTGTTATTAAAGCCTTATCTAGCAAAAGTCAACTTTTTATTTTTAGCGAAAATCACCACATCCTATTTTAATTCAAATTAATGCCTTCAGTCCATTGTTGTAATTCTTGCTGTACTTGATTGTTAACTTGATCAGGTTTATCCCGTTGGTTTTCTAGGTCTTGATTTTGGTCTATTAAGAGTTGATTCCACCCATAAAACCCTGGATTGATTCGTTGAGCTTGTGGGAGAAACTCAATAATTTGTTGAGAGAGTTGTTCGCCGAATTCATCTCCTTTTAAACCAACAACTATAGTGGGAATATCCCTTAAAAAATCTGTTGGTAATGAAGATATAGCATCAATGCTTAAGTACAAGGTTGGTCTAATATTAAAATCCGGGTCTAAAGCGAGTACAGATAAAGTTTCTATCGGATCACTGGTAATAATAGCTCGTTCAATATTATGTTGAGTCGCTATCCAGAAAAAGCCGCTTTCACTCGACTGATTCTTAACGAGATCATCTTCGAGATTAAGACGAATAGAAAATTCTCCATTCGGCTCTAAAGTGCTAGTTCCTGTGTTGTGTCCGTCCAAGGTACGAAGCGTAAAAACAGCACAATTTTGCTCGTCTGTATTAATCCATCCTTTCTGGTGTACTAAGTCTATTAGTTCAGCCGGTAATTCCCAAATTTCTACTAAATTTTCTCGAACTAAATCCCAATAATAACTTAATTTTAACTGATCAATTTTATCATTGTTAATAGGTTCGATTAGCTGATGATAAATTGAGTTAAATTGTGTTGAATTAGTATTATTGACTTTGGAATCGTTTCCCCATTCAATTTGTTGATGCTCAATCCAGTTTAATTCGGGTAAATGAGTATTATTATTGTCTTGATAATTGTCTTCAAATTCAAGTTGTGAATGCTCAATAGACATCTCCAAAATAGAAAAAAGGAGGGGTAAAAAGATGATAAAATTAAATTTTACCCCGGATTAGCCCTCTTCTGTCACTCTCCGAAATCAACAAGTAATAAAAAGTAGAGTTATCCATTGGGAAAATAAGATTGAAATTGATTAATATTCTCAATTAATTTATGAAAACCCACTAATAAATGGCGGTCGGGAAAAATATCTAGCCACGGGACAATCAACCACAATATAATAGTAGGCTGAATTATTAAACGCAGATTATTTAAAACATTTTTCCATCCCTCTTTGTGATTCCATTGTTGATGAGTTGAGCAATCGGTGGTGTTTTTTTTGCTCTCAGATTCTCGGGGACTGCCTTGACTTAAAGACCGGAAAACTTCGGAGTTGAAACTAATCATTAAATACACACAGAAAATGATTTCCCACCATTTTTCTATATCGGGAAAATCCGTCAACCGATAATCAGTCCAACCCAGTTCTTGTTTACATTGTCGAAATCCATATTCCACCCATGTTCTTAACCCGTATAAATTACCTAATGTCTTTTTCATCTGGCTTCTCTTCTCTGTTAAATTTGTCATGACAAACGAAGTTGATGTTTCTGGCATCGTTTCTGGATCTGTGGTAATTTCCCAATAGGTTCTTGTACTTCTTTTCCCAAATATGATTTCTCTAATATATCTGGTTTCTGATTCTTGATTGCTAAAAATCCTCTCAAATTTACACCATTTGTTGGCTCTAACTTTCTGCTCGCTTGACATCCAGACTCCATGATTACTTCTTATTGCTAGTACCCAAGGAATTTGAAATTGATCTAATGTACTGATAAACGAACTACTTTCACCATAAAGGCTATCTGCTAATACCAATTCAATCTGAAATCCCCAATCAACCAATTCTGTTAGAATTTCTGATGCGATTTCAATCTTAGTTTTGTAGACATCTCCTTCTTTTAATGTTCCTTTGGGTTTAAATACTCTAAACACTAAAGGAAAGGTTATATTTTTATAAACACCGTAAGCATTAACTGATACTATTCCCCGATCTGTTTTGCCCACACTTCCCAAGTATTGTCTAGCTATATAGTCGGTTTTTTTTCCCTTTCTCCTATCTCCTGTCTCATCAATTATTACTATAATCTTCTCTCCTTTCAATGCTTTTAGAGTTCGGGCTAATCTTCTTTCCTTTAATTCCCTTGCTGACCAAGGCGAATTGGCTAAGAAATGATGCAGTGATTGTGGCGACCTAATTCCTACTATTTTAGCAATTTCCGGTAAAGATTTTCTCGGAATTGGTGAGATAATTCCTAGATGTAAGTATTTAAAACATTCGTAACTTCTCACTTCTGGGAATAGGTCTTTATAACCTTGACAATATTCATCAATCACTGAAACTGTTGGTTGTGCATCTCGGGCTAAATGTTTGAGCATCTGTAATTCTACATCCATTACCCTATCCCCCTTCTAGCTACCCATCTGGTTTATTTTCTAATTTTACTCCTCGGAGACTGACAGAAGAGGGTTAGAGATGAGTAAATTAAGAGACTATCTGGACAAGAATCCCCAGCAAGCAAAAAGGCTATTAGGGATGGAATATGAACAGATGATAGAACTCATTCAAGCTGCGGAGTTATTAGAAGAAGAAAAACGACAGGAAAAAGAAAAAACTAAAATCAGGTTGATTAAAGCAGGTGGGGGTCGTCGGCAGAAATTATCTGTGGAGGAACAAATCTTACTGACTCTAATTTATCTGCATCAAATGCCCACATTTCAAATGTTAGGGTTACAGTTTGAAGTCAGTGAATCAACAGCGAATGATATTTTCCATAACTGGATAAAAATCTTGAGAGAATTACTACCAGCGAGTTTGCTAGAGCAAGTAAAAAAAAACGAGAGTGATTGGGAGTGGGTAGAAAAAATTCTGGTGGAATTTGAGTTAGTAGTAGATAGCTATGAACAGCCCAGGGAAAGACCAACAGACAATGAAGAGCAGAAAAAATATTACTCAGGAAAGAAAAAGACACATACCTTTAAAAATCAAGTCATTGTCATGCCAAATGGAAAAGAAATAGTGGATGTAGCTGTGGGTTATACCGGAGCAACAAGTGATCTGAAATTGTGGAGAGAAAGAAGCCAGGAATTGGGGAATAATCAAAAATACAGAGGGGATAAAGCTTATGTAGGAGAAACAGCAATTAATACACCGTATAAGAAACCGAGGAATCAAGAGATGTCGGCGGAAAAGCGAGAAGAAAATCGGTTAAAAGCCCAACAAAGGATTGTAGTTGAACATTTAATAAGACTGATAAAAATTTATCGAGTTGCTTCAGAAAGATTTCGGTTAAAGAGGCAAAATTATGAAGCAGTAATCTTGACAGTATGTGGATTAATAAGATGGCGAATAGGAGCGATTGTATTACCATCTAAGAATTGCCCAGAATTCTTTTGAGAAATAATTGTATATCAGAGATAAAATTCATTAGTTATTATTAATGTGACTGAAAAAGCCTATGAATCCGTTACTTTTGGAGAAGCCGGCACAGGAGTGCTAGAGATTCCAAAAGTAGCGATAGAGGGCATTTGGAGATTTTCGGAGATGTCTATTGGATAAAGCCTCACTCTGGGGAACACTTAACGCTGCATGATAAACGGGTTTTTGCACTCGATTGTTCAAATGGAGAAAAGAGCGAAACTCAACAGCTAATTCCTGTGGTGTTTTTCCCATCATGTTGCTTCCAATTAAAGAAGCACCTTCTTTAGAAAAGAGGTAATTAAGCAGTTTCGTGAAGTTTTTCCCGATGATTTGTTTGCCAATCATTGACCTAAGTTTTGTGTTGAACTGATAAAAGTTAGTTCGTCTCCTGTTTAGTCTATTGGCTTTTCAAAGGAAAAAGGCTCTAACTTCTGGTCATCTTGTTCTAATGTGTAAATCAGCCAATGGGTTGATTTATTTTTTTCCTGTTGTCACTTAAGGGTTTGATTGAACTCTTGAAAACCAAAAAGCTAAACGCAGTTTAATAATGAAATTAATGGGCTATTTTTAGATTCGTGGAAATTTTCGGTGAGTTATTTTTTTAGTTCACAGCAAATTCTGTGAATTTCCGAGCATTGGGATCGTGAAAACCAAGGACGATGGCTTGTTTAGGTACTCCTAACTCAATCAGTTGATTGGCAACCCCTACTTCTGTACCATCATGCTGAATCCAAATTTTATCGCCCTTGATATCAATATGGATCAAGCAACTAAACACACGGCGATCGCCCTCCCAGCCAACTGTTACTAACTGATAATGGTCATTTTGCGTATCGATGATCGTAAATTGCTCTAGGTCTCCGTAAGAAGGTTTATACTTATTGTGTTCTGCAAGTAATTGTTGAATGAATTGACGATATTGTTCTAGTTGTGCCATTGTACAATCACCTCTTGTCCGGGATCGAAAACGAGAACCTTAACCTGGTATTCAGAAACACTCAACTGTGCTAATTCTCCAGAAAAAAAGTTACGATATATTTTAGTTGGAACTGCTAAAAAAAGAACGCGATTTGGCTCTTTGACCTTTAATGCGACCCGATAGTTAAGAAACTGCCCTAAAGCATGATGAAATTCTGTTGTTAGAGAAGGGGATAAAAAGCTTTTGATTTCAACAGCAATCTGAAAGCTTTCTTTCTCGGCAGCAATTAATTGCTCTGCGCCTAAATCAACTTCTAGCCGACCGGAAGACAACTCTAACACCAGTGGGTCATGGGTAATCAGCCAACCCTCTTTTTGCAGGGCTGCCTTAACTATATCGTGATAAACATCCTTGGCAGACATCAGGATATCAAGTTTACTCAGGTTGACTAATCTTTATTAACAATTATACAATCCCCGCAGCAAAACTAATAATCACGCACCTTAATCCTAGAAGAAATTTAGCCAAATCGTCTACAATAGAGATGATCTCCGTTTAATGGCTAGAATCAATTAGGGAGGGAAATTGTTATGAATCCTAAATTAGTGGAATCTTTGGCTGAAATTATTCAGTCTTTAACGGCGGAAGAAAAGGATTTATTAAACCGGAAAATCAATCTAAATACTGAGATTCAACACCGTCCTTTTTATGAAGTAGCCAGCCCAGAAGAAAAAGCTAAGGTTTTTCTAAAGTGGGCGAATAGTCATCCTTTGAATACTCCCCTTTTATCGGATGAAGCTATTAGTAGAGAAAGCATTTATGGAGACAGAGGTTAAATATCTTATTTAATAGATACTAATATTTTGCTCAGAAGTTCAGAACCCTCCCATCCAATGTTTTCTAGTGCAACTACAGCCATTAGTCTATTGTTAAAATGGGGTGAAGAATTGTATATTACACCGCAAAATTTAATTGAGTTTTGGAATGTCTGCACTCGTCCTAAAAATAAAAATGGATTAGGATATTCAATTACAGAAACTAGAGAGGAAGTTGCCAAATTAAAGACGATGTTTCCCTTATTGCTGGATACCAGTGCTATTTATACAGAATGGGAAAGGTTAGTCAGCACTTATGAAGTCAAAGGTGTTAATGTTCATGATGCTCGTTTAGTGGCTGCTATGTTGATACATAATTTAACGCATATTTTAACTTTTAATATTGAGGATTTTCGCCGTTATGTAGAAATTACTCCCGTAAACCCTGGAGATGTTACTGATTAATCTGTTGAACATCCAAGCATCTAAACACTTAAATGTCTAAACATCTAGCTAACCCAGTTAAAGCTCAAAGCTCCTATGCTCAGTATAATAAAGCTTAGATGTTTAAACATTTAGATGTTGAGATGATCATAACAGTGGCTTCATTCAAAGGGGGAGTTGGGAAGTCTACAACGGCTCTCCATTTGGCGGTTTACCTGCAATCCAATGCAGACACCCTGTTAGTTGATGGGGACTTAAACCGCAGTGCCTTGGACTGGGCAAGTCGAGGCAATCTTCCCATAAAAGTTGTCGATGAAAAACAGGGAGTCAAGTTCGCCAGACAATTTGAACATATCGTGATTGATACTCCCGCCCGACCCGACCCAGAAGACTTGAAAACCATTGCTCAGGGATGCGACTTACTCGTTCTGCCCACTTCCCCTGATGCTCTAGCTCTCCGAGCTACCTTACAAATGGTTGATGCTTTGCATAGTCTTCAAAGTAACTATAAAATCCTTCTGACCTTAATTCCCCCTAAACCCAACCGCAGTGGAAACGAAGCCCGACTGGCGATTACAAATGCCGGACTGCCTTTATTTAAAACGGGAATTAGACGACTAGCCGTATTTCAAAAAGCTGCTTTAGAGGGGGTTCCTGTCAACCAAGTGAATGACCCCTATGCCAAAGCGGGATGGCAATGTTACCAACAAGTCGGGAAGGAGGTACTGCAATGAGCCGTTTTGATGATTTATTTAAGTCAGCCAAAAAACAAGACCCTCCAGAAAAACAAGCTCCCCCCAACAAAACGGAACAACCTTCTAAAAAATTAAGTAAGAGCAAAGATCCGAACTATGTCAGGACAACGGTGTATTTACCCCAGGAATTACACCGTCAACTGAAAGCGATCGCTGCCACCGAAGGGGAAGAGATGAGCGAAATTGTAGAACAACTCCTAAAAGCTTGGATGTCTAAACATTCAGATGTTTAAACATTTGCCTTTGAGAAGGCAACAAAAAAGTTGAAAATAACGTATATTTACAGAGATTTAAAAAATATAAATGATCTAAATTTCCGTAAATATACGCTTGGTTAATTGTTCCTAGAGCTTTAAAGTAATAATTAAATCCCCGCTACACAATCGAATTAACTTAACCCGAATCCGGCGACTTAATTAAATTTCCGGTATTCATTCCTCATTCCTTTTAACTCATGACTCCAACTGAGATTGACTTTGATCGGTTAAAACCCAATACGATTGTGCAAGGGACGTTATTTCCTGAACCTGTGCAAGTGATCACAACAATTCCAATGGGACAGTCGATCAAACTCATTGGTAAAGGACTACAAACCCAAAAAGTTTATGAACCCATTCTCAATCCTCAACAATTAACTCAACTACAAATCATCCCCGAACACGAACCCTTTAATGGCAACCCCCAGAACTTTCGGTTGGGAGTAGAAGCCCTGCGGTGGGGACTGGCCCATGAATACGACCCTTACTTTTCCTTGGCCATTGCCCGTGTAGATCCCCTTCCCCACCAATTAGAAGCAGTTTATGACTATTTCCTCAAACTCGCTCGAATTCGCTTCTTACTCGCCGATGACCCAGGCGCCGGAAAAACCGTCATGGCGGGTTTACTCCTGAAAGAACTCAAAATCCGAGGACTGGTACAACGCACATTAATTATCGCTCCCGCCAACCTCACCTTCCAATGGCAACGGGAGATGAAAGATAAATTTAGAGAAGATTTTGAAGTCGTCAAAGGGGATATTCTTCGAGCGAATTACGGTCAAAATCCTTGGCAGGAAAAGAACCAAGTCGTCGCTTCCGTTTCTTGGGTTTCTCGCATTCCCGATGCCAAAGATAGCTTACTCAGATCCCATTGGGATTTAATTATTGTCGATGAAGCCCATAAAATGAGTGCTTACAGTTCCGATAAGAAAACCCTCGCTTACCAATTGGGGGAAAGACTATCGGAAATGACCGATCACTATTTACTGATGACAGCGACCCCCCATAAAGGAGATCCCGATAATTTCCGTTTATTTTTAGAGTTATTAGATCCTGATGTTTATGGAGATATTAAAAGTTTAGAAGAAGCCATGAAACGGAATGTGGCTCCCTTTTATTTACGTCGCACCAAAGAAGCCTTAGTCACATTTCCCGAACCGGAAACCGGACAAGTCCAAAAACTATTTACCAATCGCACGGTTAAAACCTCAGAACGGGAATTTCGAGAAGACTGTCAAGTTTTAGTCGCCACAGAAGCCGCCGGAGAAGGCATTAACTTGCAGTTTTGTTGGTTTATGATTAATTATGATATTCCCTGGAATCCGGTTCGTTTAGAACAACGTATGGGCCGAATTCATCGCTATGGTCAAGATAAAGATTGTTTAATTTTTAACTTTGTCGCCACCAATACACGGGAAGGTCGAGTTTTGTGGAAACTTTTTGAACGCATAGAAGCGATTGAGAGAGATTTAGACCCCGAACAAACGGGAAAAGTATTTAATGTTTTAGGGGATATTTTTCCGGCTAATCAATTAGAACGAATGTTGCGGGAAATGTATGCCAAAAACTTAACCGAAGATAGCATAAAAGACCGAATTGTTGAACAAGTAAACCTCAATGAGTTTAGAAAAATTACCCATTCTACCTTAGAAGGATTAGCGAAAAAAAGCTTAAATTTATCTAAACTCATTGGTCAGTCGGTGGAAGCAAAAGAACGGCGTTTAGTTCCTGAAAGTATTGAATATTTTTTCTTAGAAGCTGCAACCGTTGCGGGAATTCATCCCAAAGAAGTTAGAAAAAATTCTCATACTTATCGAGTCGGAAAAATTCCTCGCACGTTGTGGTCAGTGGGCGATCGCTTAGAACCCAGATATGGTAAACTCGGACGAGACTATAAACAGATTATTTTCGATAAAGACCGCTTAAAAGATGACCCGACTTTAGAATGGGTCACACCGGGACATCCTCTGTTTGAAACGGTTCGAGAAAAAGTTTGGGAAGAGGTACAAGATGATTTACGCCGAGGGGCGATTTTCTATGATTTGCATCGCAGTGAACCCTCTGGTTTAGATGTTTTTTCCGCTACCATTCAAGATGGACGAGGACGGATTTTACATCGACGTTTATTTGTCGTTGAAACGGCAATGAATGGAACCTTTTATATCCGCCAACCTACGATTTTCCTCGATTTTACGTTAGCAGACCCGGACACTCTCCCCCCCGAAAACTTAACCTTACCTGAACGCCAACAGGTTGAACAAACTTTAATTGAACAAGCGTTACAACCGTTTTTAACCGAAATTCAAAGCCAAAGGCAAAAGGAAGTCGAAATTATTATCCGCCATACCGAAATTAGTCTGACTAATATTATTGACCGGGTACAACGTCAATTTGCTGAACTGTCAATGCAAAAAGAATCGGAGTCAAAAGAAATCGGTTTGGAGGGACGACTCAAACAAATGGAAGACCGTTTATTTGAACGGAATGGACGGTTAGAGTCGCGCCGAGAACAGTTAAAACAGGAAAAAAATTGTACCATTACCGATATTCAACATCACGGTCGCGCTTGGGTACTTCCCCATCCGCAACGCCATTCTCCAGAACTGGCAACAATGGTCAGCAACCAAGAAATCGAACGCATTGCCATTCAAACGGTGATTGAATATGAACAAGCGCGAGGATGGCAAGTGGAAAGTGTGGAAACCGAAAACCGAGGCTTTGATTTAATATCCCGTAAACCCCACCCAGAAGATTCCCAAACCGCCATTGCTGTTCGATTTATTGAAGTCAAAGGACGGTCACAAGTGGGGGAAGTGGCATTAACCACCAATGAGTATAAAACCGCAGAACGTTTAAAACAGGACTATTGGTTATATGTGGTGTTTAATTGCGCGACGACTCCAACGGTTTATCCGATTCCAGATCCTGTAAAATTAGGATGGCAACCTTTAGTCAAAATTGAGCATTATCAACTAGAACCTTCGGAAATTTTAGAGCGTTTTCCCAAGAATTATCCAGAAAAAGACTGACTGAATTAACATTATGTTTAAAAAAATCACCCTCAAAAACTACAGAACTCATAAATCAACAACCCTAGAGCTTAAACCCATTACTTTACTCATTGGTAATAATAGTTCTGGTAAAACCAACTTTTTATCAGGAATACAACATTTTTCAGGATTAATTAAACAAGGAAATCCTTTTAAAGAACAAAACCGAACCGTTCAAGCTAAAGATTATTTTAGCCATCGCTATCGTTTAGCCTCTGAGGAGGATACGATGTCGATTGAAATTGAATGGAGCAAAAATAATCATTTTGTCAGATATTATCTGGAGCTTTATCAGAACGAGAAATTTTTAGAAAAGGTAGGGTGTCGAGAAAAACTAGAGTTTGCTGTTAATTTGTCAGAAAACCTACAAACCTTGACCAATGGATATGAGCCAGAAACAGATTCAATCGAGATGAGATTAAATCTGGAAAAATCTGAAATCTTGGGAAATGAAGAAAAAGAATTATTAAATTTATTTTTTAAAGATTGTGAGAACATTTTTAGTTACCATTTACAACCTTCTTTTTTAAAAGGAATCATTCATGATAATTTAGAAATTGACAATATCTTAAATCAAGAGATAAAAATTCCTGCTGTTTTAGGGAATGAAGGAAAAAACTTGCAAAAATTAATTTATTATATAAAAACTAAAGAAGAACGAGTTTATTCTCGGTTTCTAGCATTAATGAGACGATTTGCAGACAATAGAAACTTTGTAGGGATTCGTTTAAATGAAAGAAAGTCTAAATTATTATGGGAATTTGATTTAGGAAGAACCACAACAGATCGCTTACTGGATGAATTTCCGCCTGAAGTCATTTCCGACGGCTTACTAAAAGCGGCTGCCATTGCCTTATTAGTTTCGATTAAAAATCCTCCGGCTTTAATGTTAATGGAAGAAATCGAAAATGGTATTAATCCGGGTAATATTCAAGAATTAATCGGATGGATTTGGCAAGCAACGGCGCCTAATCAAAAAGACATTAGCCCCCAATTTATTTTAACCTCTCATAGTCCTTCTGTGCTGCGAGAATTTCATCAAAATTTAGATTCAGTTTATACCTTTAGATTAAATAAACGCAACTATCAAAGCGATGTCAGAAACTTGAATCAAGCCTTAGATACCTTAATCGGAATTGGAACCGTAGAAGGGGATATTATTGAAGATGAGAAAACCGGAAACCGCCGCGTTGAAATCCCGAAATATCAACTAGCAGAACTGTGGTACTCAGGAACAATTGGCTAATCAAGTTTATTCAAATCAATTTAGGAATAATGAGGATATGGCGACAGGTAAAGTTAAACGCAATATTGGGATAATTGGAGACGGCCCAACTGACCGCAAAATTTTTGCTAAACTGGTGGACTGTATTTTAACAGAAGAAACTGCTCAAGAGTTTATTGATTGTAATATTATCGAGTTACAACGCCAAACCATCCATGATGCTATCGAAAAATATTTAATCGCAGAAAAAAGAAATAGCCAGACCAAAAATCCTCAAGATTTAGTTAAGGCGGTAGTCGGTGTATTGTATAGTGGATTTATAGAGTTAATTTATCAAGTTGATTTATGCAATTGTGATCTAATTATTCTAACAACGGATTCTGAATTAGTCTTAAAATCTGATCAGGATTATTTCAAATATGGGATTCAATTATTTCATCTGTTATCAGAAGCCTCGATTAAATTTTATGACAGTATTCTCAAACAGAGTTATTCTCAGAATAAGATTCCCCTAGTCTTACCCATTATTACCTTTCCTTCAACCGAAATTCTGATTGCAGCAGCTAAAGGATTAAATCCCGTGACTTACTATAATAAAAAACCGTTAGAATTAAAACAAATGATTTATAACGTTCCTGACGATAGAACCGTTAGCGAAGATGATTTAAAGGAAAAAGCACTTAATTTTATTACCCTCCCAGGTATTAATAATATCTTTAATCACATTCCCGAATCTCGCTCTTTTATTCAAACTTTATCCGCTTATAAAGTATCCTGTTTTTTATAAATTATTTTTATTTTTGTTACCATGAATGATTACCCGAAACGCTTAATTGAAGTTGACCTTCCCATTAAACAAATTTCTGCCCATGCGCGGCGAGAAAAATCGATTCGACATGGACATATTTCTACATTACATATTTGGTGGGCGAGGCGACCTTTAGCAGCTTGTCGGGCGGTGATTTGTGCGGCATTATGGCCAGACCCCGTTGATAAAAACTGTTCACCTCTGTTTCAAGAGGAAGCGGCTAAAATTATCACAAATTTTGCTAAAAAAGCGGCAACCAATGCTAAAATATTGAACCATTGTTCAACGGACAATTTGAAGAAATGGCAGGTTTTAGCGAAACCCGAAAATCAGTTGGATGTCAGCAATTTTAACCATCTCAATATTTTACGATATCGGTTATTAGATTTTATTGCGGATTTTGCCAACTGGGATAATTCCACTCAACCGGACTATTTAGAAACCAGTCGATTATTAACGCAAATTGCCCATGAATCTTTAGGGGGAATTCTAGGAACTAAACCGTTAGTAGTTGACCCATTTGCAGGTGGGGGGTCTATTCCGTTAGAAGCGTTACGAGTGGGGGCGAATGCTTTTGCGTCTGACTTAAATCCCGTTGCAGTTTTACTCAATAAAGTGGTTTTGGAATATATTCCCCGGTATGGGCAAACCTTAGCGGATGAGGTGCGAAAATGGGGGCAATGGGTGAAGGAAGAAGCGGAAAAAGAGTTAGCAGAATTTTATCTCAAAGATGCTGATGGTAGTACACCAATTGCATACTTATGGGCAAGAACAATTACTTGTGAGGGGCCAGGTTGTGGGGCAGAAGTACCGTTAATGCGATCTTTATGGTTGTGTAAAAAAAGTAATAAATCTGTTGCATTACAACTGATTCCCAACCCAGAAGAAAAGCGAGTTGATTTTGAAATTATTGAAAAAGTGAAGAAGAAATGGGTTAAGGCAGATAATCATCAATTAGAGGTCAAAAATCCTAATTTAGAAGGAACAGTAAAACGGGGTTCTGCAACTTGTCCCTGTTGTGGATTTACAACGCCAGTGGCTTCTGTGAGAAAACAGTTAAAAGCACGTCATGGCGGTGCAAATGATGCTCGTTTATTCTGTGTCGTGGTAACAAAACCTAATCAACAAGGTCGATTTTATCGTTTACCAAATCCTATTGATTTAGAAGCGATTGAAAAGGCAAAAAATGAGCTAGAAAAACGAATTAAAGCGCATCAAGGAGAATTAAGTTTAGTTCCTAATGAACCTTTACCGCCTCAAGGTGCATTAGGCTTTCGCGTACAGCTTTACGGGATGGAATATTGGGGCAATTTATTTACATCTCGTCAAGCTTTGGCATTAACTACTTTAGTAAGATTAATAAAAGAAACAGGGGAAAAGTTAGCTAATAGTGAAGATAAAGGGTTGGCTGATGCGGTTCAAACTTGTTTGGCGTTGGCAGTTGATAGGCAAGCCAATACATTAACATCTTTATCTCGTTGGAATACAGCAGGTGAAAAGATAGAAGGTTTATTTGCTAGACAAGCGATTCCTATGGTTTGGGATATTGCAGAGGCTAATTTATTTTCAGGTGCAACGGGGGGGTTAAATGGGGCTATTAACTGGGTTTTAGATGTTTGTGAATCCAATGCTTTTTTACCTTATCCAGGTCAAACCCAACAAGCAAATGCTGATAATGTTTATTATCTTCCTCCTGATTCAATTCAATGTCTATGTTCAGACCCTCCTTATTATGATGCTGTCCCCTACGCCGACTTATCTGATTTTTTCTATGTTTGGTTAAAACGTACATTACCTAATTCCTTAAAAACTGTATTTACTGATGAATTAACCCCAAAAGAAGATGAGTGTATTGTTGATGAGATAAAAGGTAAAGATAAAACCTATTTTGAACAACAAATGCAAAAAGCAATGTCGGAAGGATGCCGATTTTTAGCCCCAGAAGGAATAGGCATTATTGTATTTGCCCACAAATCAACAGCAGGATGGGAAGCACAATTACAAGCAATGGTCAACGCTGGTTGGATAATTACAGGTTCATGGCCTATTGACACCGAAATGGGAACAAGACTTCGGGCGATGAATTCTGCTGCTTTAGCCTCCTCGGTTCACCTTGTTTGTCGTCCTCGCAAAAACTCTGATGGTTCTTTCCGCACAGATGATATCGGCGACTGGCGAGACGTATTACAAGAACTCCCCCAACGCATCCACGACTGGATGCCCAGACTCGCCTCAGAAGGCGTTGTCGGTGCAGATGCCATCTTTGCTTGCCTTGGCCCAGCCTTAGAAATCTTCTCCCGTTACTCCAGCGTCGAAAAAGCCTCTGGGGAAATTGTCACCCTGCGGGAATATTTAGAAAACGTTTGGGCCGCCGTTTCCAAAGAAGCCCTCAGTATGATTTTTGCCAACGCCGACGCTACCGGGTTTGAAGCCGACGCCCGACTCACCGCCATTTGGTTGTGGACACTTTCCACCGATAGCCAAACTCAAAACCCCGAAACAGAAGACCCCGACACGGTAGAGTCAGAAGACGACGAAGAAGACACCGCTAAAAAAGCCCCCAAAGTCAGTGGTTATCTTTTAGAATTCGACGCCGCCCGCAAAATTGCCCAGGGGTTAGGCATTTATTTAGAAACCTTAACAACCCTCGTGCAAGTTAAAGGAGATAAAGCCCGACTCTTACCTGTATCAGAACGGTCTTCCTATTTGTTAGGAAAAGAAAGCGCCAAAGCCCCGACCCAAAAAACTAAGAAAAAAACCGATAAACAACTTCTCATTCCCGGTTTATTTGCCCAGACTCCCGAAGCAGAAACCGAAGACAGTTGGGGAGAAACGGCCGTTGATACCCTCGGTAAAACCGTATTAGACCGCATTCACCAAAGCATGATTTTATTCGCCGCCGGACGCAGTGAAGCCCTAAAACGGTTTTTAGTCGATGATGAAGTCGGAAAAGACCAACGGTTCTGGACATTAGCCCAAGCGTTATCAGCGTTGTATCCTAGTATTAGTGAGGAAAAGCGTTGGGTCGATGGGGTATTAGCAAGGAAAAAGGGGTTGGGGTTCTGATGATGCAAAATATCGCCTATCAGTGGCAAACTAAATTCTGGCAAACCCTACAGCAACCTGAAAATGCTGAACCCTTAAAACAAGCAGCCTTAAAAGGACAACTTGGTAAATGGACAACAGCCTTAACTACCACCGTTGTCTCCACTTCTACAGCAATGGGTTGGCAGTCTTCCGCCAAAGGACATCCACTAGGCTTATTTCCTGTATCTCCCAGTGAATACCTAGCTTTAGATGTTATGTCCTTTACTGCTGGTGATAAAAGCTGGCGGTTTCCTATCGCCGTTATGGAACTAGAGAATAGTAAAGATATTAACCGCAGTGCCTACTCGCTTTGGAAAGTATTATGTATCCGTGCATCTTTAAGAATCGTTTTTTGCTACCGTAGCAGTGCAGAAGAACGCGCTTCCCTAATTAGTTTTCTACGCGATGAAGTGCTACAAGCCATCAGTTTACCCGACAGGATGAAACTTGACGGTGAAACCATCGTAGTCGTAGGTAGTCGAGATGATTCTGCTACCTTTCCCTACGGTTTTTTTAAATGGTGGCAGTTTGAAACAAATACCGGAAACTTTAGCATACTCTAGCAGGTGAATTATGGTAACTAAACCCTGGTACAAAATAGAAGGTTTAATTCCCCGTGAAGATCTCCGAGACGGAAAACCTTTAGATGCTTCCGAATTTGCAGTACATTTAGATCAAGTTCGCAACCAAAAAGCACCCGCAGATTATCAAGAACCCGAACGTTTTTTTGACCGAACGTATTTAACCAAATATTTAATTGATTTAGCCGCCCAAGTCATTCGGCGCTTATCAGGAGAAAAAACAGAAACTTCCGCCGTTTTTAACCTGTCCACTCAATTTGGAGGCGGAAAAACCCATGCGTTAACTTTACTCTATCATCTGGCTAAAAACGGTCAATTAGCCAATAACTGGACAGGCGTTAAAAAACTCCTTCAAAAAGCCGGAATTAACTCAGTTCCAGAAGCAGCCGTTGCGGTATTTGTCGGAACTGAATTTGATTCTCTCACCGGACGCGGCGGAGACGACGGAACCCCGAAACGGAAAACCCCTTGGGGAGAAATTGCTTATCAATTAGGGGGAGAAGCCGCGTTAGCGGTCGTTGCTGAACATGAAAACCAATTTATTGAACCGAAAGGGGATGTGATTCGGAAATTTCTCCCCAAAGATAAACCTTGTTTAATTTTATTAGATGAAATTATTAATTATGCCAGTACCTATCGTCAAAAAGGCTATGGCGATAAACTGTATAACTTTATTCAAGCGTTATCAGAAACCGCTAGAGGAGAAGATAATGTTGTTTTAGTCGTATCGATTCCGGCTTCTGAATTAGAATATACCGCCGCCGATGAATCGGATGAACAACGGTTCAAAAAAATGTTAGACCGACTGGGGAAAGCGGTGGTGATTTCTGCGGAGTCAGAAACCTCAGAAATTATCCGTCGTCGCCTGTTTGAATGGGATGCTCAAGCGGTGAGTAGCGAAGGTAAAATTCTTCTCCCTAAAGATGCGATTAACACTTGTTCTGAATATGCAGATTGGGTGCTTGACCATCGACAACAACTTCCGAGTTGGTTTCCCGTTGATTATGCTCGTGACATCTTTACCTCGACCTACCCTTTTCATCCCACCGTTTTATCCGTTTTTGAACGAAAATGGCAATCTTTACCTCGATTTCAACGGACGAGGGGGGTATTAAGATTATTAGCCCTTTGGGTGTCTCAAGCGTATCAAGAGGGGTATAAAGGTCAGCATCGAGATGCGTTAATTGGGTTAGGAACTGCACCCTTAGATGACCCGATGTTTCGAGAAGCCGTGTTTAATCAAATGGGGGAAAATCGCTTAGAATCTGCGGTGACAACGGATATTTGTGGGAAAAAAGATGCCCATGCAATTCGATTAGATATTGAAGCCGTAGACGCCATCAAAAAATCTCGCTTACACCGGAAAGTCGGAACGACAATTTTCTTTGAATCGAATGGGGGTTGCTCTCGAACCGAAGCAACGGTTCCTGAAATTCGGTTAGCGGTTGGAGAACCCGATTTAGATATTGGGAATGTAGAAACGGTTTTAGAAACCTTAGCCAGTGAATGTTATTATCTAACCGTTGAACAAACCAAATATCGCTTTAGTTTATATCCGAATCTCAATAAAATTTTAGCAGATCGTCGGGCAAATGTCCAGTCTCAACGCATTCAAGAACGAGTTAAAACTGAGGTACAAAAATTATTAACCAGTTCCCAAGGCGTTAATATTGTTCATTTTCCTACCCATTCTAATCAGATTCCTGACCGACCGATTTTAACCTTAGTGGTGATGAGTCCTGAGCAACAGAAACGGGATGAAGAAACGTTAAAATTAGTAGAAACAATCATCCGAGAGTCTGGAGCTTCGGCGCGGACGTGCAAAAGTGCTTTAATTTTTGCGATCGCTGATTCTGATGATTCACTGCGAGAAGAAGCTCGAAAACTCCTCGCTTGGGAAGATATTCGAGACGAGGAACAAGGGTTAGATGAAAATCAGAAAAAACAACTGCAAGAAAATTTGAAAAAAGCCCAACGAGATTTAACAGAAGCGATTTGGCGTTCTTATAAATATTTGGTATTACTGGGTAAAGATAATCAATTACGGGTGACTGATTTGGGGTTAATTACCTCTAGTGGGGCGACCTCTTTAGTCGGTTTGATACTCAATCGGTTACGTCAAGATGGGGATGTTGAAGACCAAATTAGTCCTCGGTTTTTAATCAGAAATTGGTCGGGTGCGTTTAAAGAATGGAGTACAAAATCTGTGCGCGATGCGTTTTTTGCTTCTCCCCAGTTTCCCCGACTTCTGAGACCCGATGCGATTAAAGAAGCGATCGCACGAGGCGTTAAAGAAGGTTCCTTAGCCTATGTTAGCAAGGGGTCAAATGACCGTTATGAACCCTTTTTATTTAAAACGGATTTATCCGTTAATGAAGTTGAAATTTCGGACGATATTTTTATTATTAAGTCAGAAGAGGCAGAAGCTTATTTGCAACGGATTACAGATCCCCCAAAATTAACAAAATTAGTCATTTCTCCCAGTTCCCTAACCCTAGAACCCGGATGCAAACAAACCTTTACCGTCAAAGGATTTGATCAATATGAACAAGAGTTAACTTTTGATGAAATTACCTGGAAAGCAACAGGAGGTACGATTGATAGTGATGGGGTTTTCCAAGCGGGTCATGATGTTGGTAATTTTATCATTACCGCTACCGTTGAAGAGATTAAGACAAATATCAATGTTTCGATTCTATCTCCCGCCGTAGCACGAGTTAAGGAGAAAGGAGAATCTTATAAAACTCCTGAGAATTTAGGCATTGAAGAAACGACTAAACTCCCTCAAGGGTTAAGTTGGAAAGGAGAAATTACACCGCAAAAATGGATGAATTTTTATATGAGAGTTCTATCTAAATTGACAACAGATCAGGATGTAAAATTAACCTTAAAAATCGAATTTTCTATTGAAGGGGAGATTTCTCAACAAAAACGAGATGAAACCAAAGTGGCTTTGCAAGAGTTAGGACTTGATGATCATTTAGACTGAAGTTGATCGAGAGCGAAATAGCGAACGTGTCATGAAGCGCAAAGTAGCCATGAAAATCCCCTCTGTGTAAGGGTTGCAGCGATTAGTCGTAATAAATCGTTACAGCGTGTCCTGTTTTGCGGCTATCTCGGCTTTATCCCTTTGTCAACCTCAAAATCATGATTCTTTAAACTGTCTCATCAGGGGCAGTTTTTCCGTCTCTAAAGCTAACTTTGATTCGTTGATGGAGGCTGAGGAATTTCATCTGCGGTTAACGTGATCACTTTTCCATCTTGCCAAATACTAATGGATTCTCCTAATTTTCGATGTCTATCTACGGCTTTAGCAATAGCCAGTTTTACACCTGTGTCAATTTGGCTTGATAATTTATCAGGAATCGGTTTATTCATCGTTAGAAGTTGTAATTTGTGTCCACACTTGAGGTTGATAAATAATCGGGTCTTGGTTAAAAGGGCATTCAGCTATAATCTGCAAATTGAGATTAGAGTTATCATAAACTATCCAGCGATATACCAGCGCTATTCATCCAGAATTGGATGTCCAAACATTCAGATATTTAAACAAGAGAAGTCATTCAATTTATTATTTTTCCTACGCTTGAATTAGGAATTGACTACTCGCTAATACAGGTTTTTCAGTTAAGATTAGAAATTGGCTGCCTGTTCCAAAACCTGCCGCAGCACCATTTTGATTGTAGAATAATCCGCCTGTCGCGGTATTATAAACAATATCGGCTGCACTGGTAGCAGCTAAGGCATCAGTGGTGACTTTAGCAAATTCAGTGGCGACAGAGAACCCAGTTCCCGCAATACTGCTAATACTGGTAAAGGTTGTTTTATCTAAGACAATTTGATCAGTTTGTGAGATATTAAAGTCTGTAATTGTATCTACACCCACCGCAGAAGTCGCAAATACAGCATTGGTATTATAGATAAATTTATCCGCACCGAGTCCACCCGTTAGAGTATCATTAGCAGCATCTCCACTGAGAGAGTCATTGCCATCACTCCCTAACAATTGGTCAGCACCGCTACTCCCAATTAAGTTATCATTTCCGGTACTGCCATTGAGAATATTATTAGCAGTATTTCCGGTAATAATATTAGCTAAAGTATTACCTGTCCCATTAATAGCAGCAGTTCCCGTTAAAGTCAGATTTTCCACTTCCCCGGGTAAGGTATAGGTAATAGAAGATTGAACTAAATCCGTTCCTTGAGCCACTAATTCAGTTACGATATCTCCAGCATTATCAACAACGTAAGTATCGTTTCCTGTACTCCCTTTCAGTTGGTCTGCTCCCGTACTGCCATTGAGAATATTATTAGCAGTATTCCCGGTAATGGTATTAGTTAAAGTATTGCCTGTACCATTAATAGCAGAAGTTCCTATTAAGATCTGATTTTCCACTTCCGCAGGTAAAGTATAGGTAATAGAAGACTGAACTAAATCCGTTCCTTGAGTCGCTAATTCTGTAACAATATCTCCAGCATTATCAACAACGTAAGTATCATTTCCTGTACTACCTTTAAGTTGGTCGGCTCCGGTACTACCATTGAGAATATTATTAGCAGTATTCCCGGTAATAATATTAGCTAAAGTATTCCCTGTACCATTAATAGCAGTAGTTCCAGTTAAGGTGAGGTTTTCAACATTAGCAGGTAAGGTATAAGTTACAGAAGATTGGACTAAATCTGTACCTCCACTAGCTAATTCTATAACAATATCTCCCGCATTATCGACAACGTAAGTATCGTTTCCTGTACTGCCTTTAAGTTGGTCGGCTCCGCTACTACCATTCAGGATATTATTAGCAGTATTCCCGGTGAGAATATTAACTAAAGTATTCCCTGTGCCATTAATAGCTGTGGTTCCGGTTAAGGTGAGGTTTTCAACATTAGCAGGTAAGGTATAGGTGACAGAAGATTGGATTAAATCTGTTCCTTGAGAAGCTAATTCTGTAACAATATCTCCCGCATTAGCGACAACATAAGTATCGTTTCCTGCACCCCCTGTGAGAATATTATTGGTGGTATTTCCAGTAATAATATTAGCTAAAGCATTCCCTGTCCCATTAATAGCGGTTGTTCCAGTTAAGGTGAGGTTTTCCACTTCCCCAGGTAAGGTATAGGTAACAGAAGATTGGATTAAATCTGTGCCTTGAGAAGCTAATTCTGTAACAATATCCCCAGCATTATCAACAATGTAAGTATCATTTCCTGAACTACCTTTAAGTTGGTCGGCTCCGGTACTTCCATTGAGAATATTATTAGCCGTATTCCCAGTAAGGGTATTAGCTAAAATATTGCCTGTCCCATTAATTGCTGATGTCCCTGTTAAGGTGAGATTTTCCACTTCCGCAGGTAAAGTATAGGTAATAGAAGACTGAACTAAATCCGTTCCTTGAGCCGCTAATTCTGTAACAATATCTCCTCCATTATCAACAACATAAGTATCATTTCCTGTACCGCCTTTAGATGTATCGGCTCCGGTTCCACCGTTGAGCAAATCATTACCACTATAGCCAATCAATAAATCGTTACCACCCGCACCGGAAAGGGTATCATCTGCTTCTGTACCATTGAGAATATCATCGGTTGCTGTTCCTGTTCGAGAGGTTTCAAAATTCCAATCTGTGTTGTTTGTAATACCTGAATATTTATTTCCGCTACTATCTTTAATCGCTCCATCTGCAATCTGAATATAGTATTGCAGCCCACCCTCTAACTGAAGATTAGGATTGATTGTCATCTTATTATTAGTGATAGTAACGTTAGTAGAGGTAACATCAATAGTTTCAACTGTAGAGTTATCAGGAACTTTTCTAATTACGATGTTACCAGTTCCTTTTTGAATCGGTTCACTAAAGTTAATTACCAGGTTAGTATTTGTTGAAACGTTGGTAGTGTTATCAGTGGGAGTGAAAGTAGTGGCTATCGGTGAGATAGTATCAACATCGGATAATTTCCAAAGCTCATAGCCATGTATACCATCATTAGCTTGAAAGTATAAAGTGCCATTAACATCAATAAGGTTATTGGGGTAAGAACTACCAGTCCCAAGATTAATATCGCTAACTAGGACAGTACCTTCAGGAGTCCCGTCACTTTTCCACAGTTCAACACCATTAATACCATCAGTCGCTGTAAAGTATAAAACTCCATTGATATCAGTCAAATAGTTAGGGTTAGAACTATTACTCCCAAGATTAATATCTTTAACTAAGACAGTGCCTTCTGAAGTTCCGTCGCTCTTCCACAGTTCCAGCCCATTATTACTATCATAAGCTGTAAAATACACAATCCCATTAACATTCGTGGGGGGGTTCCAAATCTCAATATTTTTGACAAGAACAGTACCTGCTGTTGTGCCATCACTTTTCCATAAGCCAACAGGTTGATTTGGATCATCGACTGTCGCTTCAAAGTACAGAGTTTGATTAACATTAGCAAGATAAACGATAAATGAACCAACAGTTCCAGGATTAATGTCTTTAACTAGGACAGTACCTGCTTCTGTACCATCACTTTTCCATAATTCACTACCATGAACCCCATCATCGCATATAAAATACAAAGTACCGTTGACATTTTTAAAGTGCTCTGGCTGCCCCGTAGCTGGTGGAAAAGGATTGATATCTTTAACAAGAACAGTACCTGCTTCTGTACCATCACTTTTCCATAAACTACTCTCATGAATACCATCATCAGCAGAAAAATATAGAATATTATTGATATTAACCATTTGAGTATAAGAGTCAATACCAGGGTAACCGTCTGAACCGAAATATGGATAAATGTCTTTAACAAGAACAGTACCTGCTTCTGTACCATCACTCTTCCATAATTCACTACCATGAACTCCATCATCAGCCTGAAAGAATAAACTGTTATTAAGATTTACAAAATTCTCTGGTACAGAACTAACAAAGCCAGGTTTTATATTTTCCAGCCGTATATTTTTAATCAGAACAGTACCTGCTGTTGTGCCATCACTCTTCCATAACTCAATGCCATGAACCCCATCATTGGCGTGAAAGTACAAAGTACCGTTTACATTGATTAAAAATCCTGGTAAAGAATCACTACTACCAGGGTTTATATTTTTAACTAAAATAGTGCCTTCTGGAGTCCCATCACTTTTCCATAATTCAAAGCCATTAATTCCATCATTGGCTCTAAAGTATAAAGTACCGTTGATGTTTGTAAGATTGTAAACCATATCTAGAGTGCTGGGAGAAGAGCTTCCGTTAGGATTGATATCTTTAACTAAAACTGCACCTAAAATGGAAGAATAACTTGCTATTACCTGTTCTTCAAATACAGGAGAAATATTCATTTCCCCAGTTGTTACTTCTAAATCCCAATTCCTTTCTAGCTCAGAATTACCAATAATTGTTTGTGTTGCACCAATGGTTGCACCTGTTAACTGTTTTAACTCTTGTAAGAAAATTGGATTAGCACCGACATAACAGCCATATAGTAATAGATTTGATACAGACCAATATTGAAGTTGATCAGCATAATAGCTTAGGGTCTTAATATTAAGCTGACTATTTCCTAAGTACAAACAACCTGGGGAACCATGAGCAACAATATGAACGGTTTGAATATTCTGCCGTTGTTTGAGAACATGTGTAATTTGTTGCACTCCATCTTCATAGGAATGCACTAAAACCACTTCTACACCTGTTCTGACTCCAGCAGCTAACAAAGGATAATCTGTTACTCCTGTATCGAGGAATAAAATTTCTTGCACCGCAGCAGAATTAAAAGTTGGGAAGCCAAAAGAATTTCCAAAAGCAGAAGTTTTAGCTAAATCTTGAAGTGTAGCCATATCAGTTATTTCCTTAATAAAATACATGGTTTTAGGAATTGGGTTAATCAACCCTATATGCTTGTCAGGCTGTTTCTAAAGGATTACCTGATTCGTTACATAACTTTACAATTTTCAGTTTTTAGCCAGTTCAAAATCAATCCTCGTGTGGATAAGTACAGCACAACACCATTCAACAGATGCCAGAGAAAATGAGTTCCCAAGGGAAACTCAGGACAGATTGTTTTGTCCAGGGTACGGAAAAACAAAGCAACGAAGAAAACCCCTGTTGCTGCCAATAAAATCAACGGTTCTTGCTTTTGTTGTTGATAGTGATAAATTCCTAAGCTCCCTAAAATTAGCAATGCTGGAGCATAGGATAAGGAACCATTAAGAAGATGAAAAAATTGTTGACTCCATTGACTGGCTAATACAAATCCAGCGATTAAAATCCCTGCAAATAAGGGTTTAATTCTCAAAACTCGACGGGTGTATAGCCAGAGAAAACACAGTTGAAACAGAAGAATAGGTATAACATCAAGCCGATTTGACCATTGAGTGGCAAAGGTATGAAATAAGGTACTTCCGGTTCCAATAGCAACCATTAATCCAATGAGCAGCCAAATTTCAGTTGCAATCTTTTGTTGATGACGGGCTAATTTTAATAGAGCCAAAGCGGCAATAAAAAAAGCAATATTTGACAAAGCATTGAGAGGTTCGCCTGTTAAACCTGGAGCCAAACGTTCACAGTACAAATCAAGATAATCCACAGATAACCTCCTCAAGAGCTTATCTTGTTAATAATAAACTTCCCAGCCTAATCCCGTAAAGTCTTTATTTTTGATCTTGATCAAAAAACTGCTAATTTTTGATTTTTATCAAATTCTCTTGGAATTAATTTTAATGGAGTTTATGCTGATAAATACGTTGACGCTTTTCCTGTTTCGCGCGAATTCGGCTTAAGGTTTCTTGGGCAATTCCCA